>NZ_JAWDJM010000190.1:0-47750 GCF_032465715.1 Paraclostridium sp. MRS3W1
ATATATATTATTATTTCATTTTTAATTCAATTAATTTTAGATAGTGGAGTAGAAATATTATCTACTATAAGATTTCTATTATACATTTTAATATTAATTATGGGGTTTGATTATTTTGATTTTAAATTTGGTATAAAAATTTTAAAATATGCAACATTAATAATTTCTATATACACAATTATTCAATTTTCTTTTTTTATTATATTACATGTAACATTACCGTGGAGAGTTCCTGGATTAAAAGTAATGGATGAATCTTTTATTTTAAAAGAAGCGTCTACATATTATCTAACTTTTTATAGACCTACAGGTGTTTTTTTAGAGCCAACTCATTTGGTACAATATATCTTTGTATACCTAGTATATATTTTATTTAGAGTAGACAGTAAACTAGATTTAAAAAATGCAATTATAATTTCTACAGCTATTGTGTGTTCAGGGTCTTCCTTAGGTATGTTTTTACTAATAGTAACCTGGGGAATGTGGGCAATTCAAAAAGCTTTTAATAGAAATTTAAAAATTAGTTTCATTTTAGGAAGTATAGTTGCATGTATTATTCTAGTAATAATTTCACCTATCGTTTTAAAATTGCCATACATTGAAAAAATATTTACTAGAGTAATAACGGATGGTGGACTTAATGGAGCTGCGGTTGGATATAGATTCAAATCATTAGAATTAATTTTAGAAAACCATATTCCAACTATATATAGAATAATCGGATATGGAAGAGGCACAAATGATGTGTACATGACAGCTATACCGTATTTGATATATTGCAATGGGATAATTGGATTTGGAATATATCTTTGGATGATGGTGAATTTGATTGTAAAAACTAAATACTTCCCAAGAGCATTGGCTATAATTATTTTAATTACATCTACAGGAAGTGAAATGATAATAAATTTTGGAGTACTATTCTACACAATGTATATTATAAGCGGAGAATTTTATAGAAGAAAAGTATAATAGAATTTATAAATAATCATATGATTATTTATAAAAGTAATTTTTTAGGAGTACATAAAATGAAAAATATATTAATTGTATCGTACTTTTTTGCACCTGCAAATATGATGGGAGCAGTAAGAGGAACTAAGTTAGCAAAATATTTTAGTCGTTTAGGCTACAATGTAACAGTTATTTGCAGTAAAGATAATAAATTGTTATTTATGCCTATAGATGTAAAAGAGGATGTTAATTTGAAAAAAGACATAGAGAATATAGAATGTATAAGAATAGGTCATTCCTATGCATATCAAAAAATAGCTTTTATTTTATATAAAATAAATAAGAAAATTTTTCCCAAAGGGACAATTCAAGACAATAACAACGATAAAAAAAATAATAATAAATCAAATACACTAAAAAAGTTTTTGAAAAATTCTATACATTTATTAACGTACTTGACTACATTAGGACAAGATATGGACTATAAATCACAAGTTTTAAAAAGTATAAAAAAAGAAAAAATTAATATTCATAGTTATGATGTGGTTATATCTACATATGGACCACTAGGAAGCCACTTAGTTGGAGAAGCGATAAAAAAAATTGTGCCAGATATAAATTGGATATGCGATTTTAGGGACCCTATGGTACTGAATTCAGAAGAAAATATTCAAAATAAAATTAGTAGATATATACAATCTAAAATGTGTAAAAAAGCAAATTATATAACCGCTGTATCTAATGGAAATTTAGAAATGATAACTGAAGGTAAGTATAAAGAGAAGTCATTTACTATCACAAATGGATATGATATGGAAGATATAAAATTAACAAAAAATAATTTAGAATTAAAAAAACTATCATTTGTTTATACAGGGACTACATATGCAGGAAAAAGAGATTTATCTCCAATTTTTAAATCTATAAGAGAGCTAATTAATGAAAAAAAAATAGACAAAAACAATATTATGTTTAATTATGCAGGAACAGAAATTGATTATTTAAAAAAACAGGCAAATGCATATAATTTAACGGAAATTATTCGGAATTATGGGTATATTTCAAGAAGTGAGTCAATAAATTTGCAATCACAGGCTGACTTATTAGTTGTATCAACATGGAATGATAATAACCATAAAGGCGTATTACCAGGAAAATTTTTAGAGTATATGTCATATAAGAAAAATATTATAGGAATTATAAACGGTAATTTAGAAAGTAGTGAAATGACTTCAATTATAAGAGAATATAACTTAGGAATTGCTTATGAAAAAGTAAATGATGAATTAGATTATGAGAATCTAAAAAAATATATATATACTAAATATTTAGAATGGTCTAAAAATGGCGTTTGCTCATATGAAGCTGATGTGAAAAAAGTAGAATTACATGATTATAGATCAATTTGTAATCAGTTTAAAGAATTATTTTAAAATGAATAGAAAATATAAATAAATTTATTTAAATAAAAAATAAAAAGAATCAAGGAGTAGTTGTATGAAAAGCTTAAATATAATAGGGTTAGGATATATTGGATTACCTACAGCGCTAATGTTTTCAGCTAATAATGTAGATGTAATAGGAACTGATTTAAATACAAACTTAGTAGAAACTTTAAATAATGGTAAATTAACATTTGAAGAAAATGGATTAGAAGATTTATACGAAAAAGCTGTAAGAAGTGGCATAAAATTTTCAGATAAATACGTAGAAACTGATAAGTATATAATAACTGTTCCTACTCCATATATAGAGGAAAACAAAAAGATAGATCCATCATATGTAATAAAAGCTGTAAATACAGTATTAGAGACATGTAAAATTCCAAGTATAGTTGTAATAGAATCAACTGTATCTCCAGGAACTATAGATAAACATATAAGACCTTTAGTAGAGGAAAAGGGATTAGTTATAGGAGAAGATATTCATTTAGTTCATGCTCCAGAGAGAATAATTCCAGGAAATATGGTTTATGAATTAGAACACAATTCAAGAACTATAGGTGCAGATGATAGATCTATTGGAGAAGAGGTTAAATCATGGTATAAAAATTTCTGTAAAGGAGAAATTGTTGTTACAGATATAAAAACTGCTGAAATGAGCAAAGTTGTTGAAAATACTTTCAGAGATATAAATATAGCATTTGCTAATGAATTAGCTAAAATTTGTAGATCAGAAGGTATGGATGTTTATGAACTTATAAGGATAGCCAACAAGCATCCGAGGGTAAATATTCTTCAACCAGGGCCGGGTGTAGGAGGACATTGTATATCTGTAGACCCTTGGTTTTTAGTAGGTGATTACCCAGAAATAGTACATACTATATTATCTGCAAGGGTTGTAAATGATTCTATGCCTAAGTACGTATTAGAAAGAATTCAAAATATAATGAATGAAAACAATATAGATAGTTTCAAAAAGGTAGGTTTATATGGAATGACATATAAAGAAAATATTGATGATATGAGAGAGAGTCCAACCCTTCAACTTATGGACTTAATGCAACAAAATCATATAGAAGGTGTAAAAATATATGATCCATGGATAAAGGATAAAAAATTTGAAAATCAATTTAATAATTTTGAAACATTTATAAATGATGTAGAGATTGTAGTAATATTAGTTGCACATAGTCATATAAAAGAAAATATTAACTTATTAAAAAATAAGATAATATATGACACTAGAAATATTTTAGATATAGATAAAAAAGTATATAAACTATAAATATATACCTAGGTATTCCCTAGGTATATATTTATAGTTATGCACACTAACTTAAATTTAATATATTAAGTAGTATGTTTTTTAAATAAACAATATCATTTGATTCATATATATGATTTTTTTTATAGAGATTATTTTCTTTAATATCCAGAAAACTACGTATATGTTTAGAATATAATAGAATTTCATTATGTTCTAAGTTTCTATGAGTTAAAAGATGTTTTTCCATAAGAAACCTCCAAAGTAATATATATTATATTATATGAATCTATTATATGTTTAATACAAAAAATATTTAATATAGTAGGGAGAAAATATGAAAAAATTAAAAGTTATGACAGTATTTGGGACTAGACCAGAAGCTATAAAGATGGCTCCTTTAGTTAAAGAATTAGAGTGTAGAAATGAAGTAGAAAGTATAGTTTGTGTTACGGCTCAACATCGACAAATGTTGGATCAGGTATTAGATACATTTAATATTGAACCAGATTATGATTTAAATATAATGAAGCAAGGTCAAACTTTAGTTGATATAACAACTAGAGCACTGCAAAGCTTAGATAAAGTTATAAAAGAAGTTAAACCTGACATAGTATTAGTCCATGGAGATACTACAACTACTTTATCAGGAAGTTTTGCTGCTTTTTACAATCAAGTTTCGGTAGGGCATGTTGAAGCTGGATTAAGAACGTATGACAAATATTCACCATATCCAGAGGAAGTAAATAGACAAGTTACAGGAGTTATAGCAGATATGCACTTCGCTCCGACAGAAAATTCAAAGGAAAATTTATTAAAAGAAGGAAAAAAAGAAGAGGATATATATGTAACAGGAAATACGGCTATAGATGCACTTAAAACTACTATTAAAGAAAATTTTAAGCATGAAGTTATTGAAAAATTAGGAAATGACAAAATGATACTTTTAACAGCTCACAGAAGAGAAAATTTGGGAGAAAATATGAAAGGTATGTTTAAAGCGATAAAGAGAATAGTAGATGAGTTTGAAGATATTCAAGTTGTATATCCAATTCATTTAAATCCTTTAGTTAGAGATACTGCAAATGAAATATTTGGAGATAGTGGTAAGGTTCACTTAATAGAGCCTTTAGAAGTATTAGATTTCCATAACTTCTTGAATCAAGCTTATATAATAATGACAGATAGTGGTGGAATTCAAGAAGAGGCTCCATCTTTAGGTAAGCCTGTACTAGTACTGAGAGACACAACAGAAAGGCCAGAAGGTATAGATGCTGGAACTTTAAAATTAGCAGGAGTTGAAGAAGAAACAATATATAATATGACAAAGGAATTATTAACAAATCAATCTGTTTATGATTCTATGGCAAAAGCATGCAACCCATATGGTGATGGAAATGCTAGCAAATATATAGTTGATGCAATAATTAATAAATTTAAGAATTAATAAACTTTAAAAGTCAAAGGAAAATAGAACCTTTGACTTTTAAAATCTAAAAATCTATTTATAAATTAAATTTAAAATATTCTATAAATTAGGAGGAACATAGATGAGTATTCTTATAATTGGGGGAGCAGGATACATAGGAAGTCATACAACTAAATATTTTATTGAACAAAATGAAGATGTAATAGTAGTAGATAACTTATTAACAGGTCATGAAAAAGCTTTATCAACTGATAAGTTTTATAACTGTGATATAAGAGATAAAGAAAGTTTAGATAAAATATTTAAAGAAAATGAAATAGAAGCTGTTATACACTTTGCCGCTAATTCATTAGTTGGAGAAAGTATGGAAAAACCATATGAGTATTATCATAACAATGTATATGGAATGATGTGTTTACTAGATGTTATGAAAGAAAACAATGTTGATAAAATTGTATTTTCATCAACGGCGGCTACATATGGAGAGCCTAAAAATATACCTATAATGGAGTCTGATGAGACAAATCCAACTAACACTTATGGGGAAACAAAATTAGCAATGGAAAAAATGATGAAATGGTTTGATAATGCTTATAAAACTAAGTATGTATCATTAAGATATTTTAATGCTGCAGGAGCCTACTTTGATGGAAGTATAGGTGAAGATCATAAAACAGAATCCCATTTAATACCATTAATACTGCAAGTTCCTTTAGGTAAAAGAGAACATATAAGTATATTTGGAAATGATTATGATACAAAGGATGGTACATGTATAAGAGATTATATTCACGTTATGGATTTAGCAGATGCACATTATAAAGCATTAGAGTATTTAAGAAAAGGAAATAAAAGTGATATTTTCAACTTAGGAAATGGCAATGGATATTCAGTTAAAGAAGTTATAGATATAGCTAGAAAGGTAACTGATTTTAATATATCTGCAATAGCGGAAGAAAGAAGAGGTGGAGATCCAGCTGTTCTTATTGCTTCTAGTGAAAAAGCTAAAGATATACTTAAATGGAATCCTAAGTTTGATTCTCTAGAAAAGATAATAGAGGATGCTTGGAATTGGCACAAGAACAATCCTAATGGATATTCTAAGGAAAAGTGTAGAATATAAATAATTTAAAAATAAGAAAAGAGATGAGATATTAGTTAGCGAAGAATACAAATATAAGTTGTAGCTACCTTTAAAGCTTTATTTTAGATTTGGTAGCAAAACTTATATTTGTGTTCAAGCGCCCAACTAAGATTGGTCATCTCTTTTTAAATTTCTAAAATAGTTTATGAATTTAATATACACATAAGATCCTAAAAATCCACCTAAAGTATTTAACCAAACATCATCTATTTCACAAAATCTATAAGGGATAAATCCTTGAGTAGATTCTATAAATAAAGTTAATGCTAAACTAGCAAAAACAACCTTTTTGATATTACAGTTAGTTTTTGCACAAGCAAAGAAACCAAATGGCATAAATAAAACTAGATTTCCTACGTTTTGATATAAAAAGTACATTAAGCCACGAGTTAAATACGTACTTATAGGAACTTTTAATGGTATTAAATTAAAAATCTCAAACTTAGAAAAAGGAACGTCTAATCTAATTGGAAATAATGTCATAGCAACTACTGCAACTATAGACATATATAAACCAAGATTAATGCATTCATTTTTAAAATTAAAACTTTTACTATTTATAAAACATAAAAGACTTCTAAGAAATATATAAGCCCATAAAAAACATAGTAAAACTACAAAATTAAACCGTATTACCAAAATTACACCCCCCATGTAATAAAATTTAAAACAACTTAAATATTATAACATAACGAAAATAAGTTAGCGAAAAATAAAAAATATAAGTTGTAGCTACCTTTAAAGCTTTACTGTAGCCTTGGTAGTAAAATGTATCTTTTTAAAATGAAAAAAATAGTCACATAAAATAAATCAATTTAATAAGATAAAGAGGGTAGAAAAATATGTAGAATAAACAATGGAATTGTAAAATAAAGTCAATGGAGGTCAAAAATGGAGGATAATATTGGCATAAAAGGATACTTACAAATTATAAAAAGAAGATCATGGATAATATTTTTAATAACATTCATAGCAATATTTGTAAGTGCAGGTGTAAGCTTCTTTGGAGTAAATCCAGTATATGAAGCGAATACAACTCTTTTAGTAGATATTAATAAAAAAACTGGGTCTGAAATGATAACAACTGAACAGCTCAGTGTTTCTGAAAAATTAGCAGTAACTTATGGAGAAATAATAAAATCAAAATCAGTATTAAATGAAGTAGAAAATTCACTAGATTTAAAATGTGGATATGAAGAACTCTCAGACAAGGTAAACGTCTCATCAATCAATAAAACGCAAATCATTTCAGTATCAGTTCAAGATACAAATCCAAAAAGAGCAACAGACATAGCTAATGCTATACCAACAGCATTTCAACAAGAAGTAAAAAGAATAACACAAGCTAATGACGTTAAGGTAATAGATAAAGCTGTAGTTCCAAACCAACCTATAAAACCAAACAAAGCAACAATCATAGCGATATCAGCGATATTAGGAATCATGATATCCTTATTTATTATATTTTTACTTGAATATATAAGACCTAAGGAAGGTGTCAAAAAAAATGATAAATAAAAATTTATATAAAACTATATTGGTAGTTGGATATAAGCATGTGCAAAATTAGGCAACTAATTTTAATTGCAACAGATATAGTATGTATAGTATTAGCCTTTCTAATTTCTAACTGGATAATATATTCTAAATATAAATTACAAGATGTAGGATTATATGAAATTTTAACTTTTATTATTGTAAGTATAGTTGTTTTATCTATCTGCAAATGTTATAGAAATCTATGGAGATATGCAGGAGAAGAAGAATTAATAGCAATAGTATTTGCATGTATATTATCAATAATTGCAACTTATTCAATTCATTTATTGATAGGAATAGAATTTCAACAAACTTTTTATATACTGAATTTAATAATAACAACCTCGCTAATCAGTTGGGCAAGACTTACCTACAGAACAGGAAGGCGAGTTTTAATAAGAAGTAGATTAAAAGAAAAACCATCTAAGGTCCTTATTGTAGGAGCAGGAAGTGCAGGAGATATAGTAATACAAGAACTTAAAAATAATCCTAAACTTTTAAAAAAGCCTATAGGAATAGTAGATGATGATATAAAAAAACAATGTAGAAGAATGCATAACGTACCTATTATAGGTATGGTAAAAGACATAGACACTATAGTAACTAAATATGATATTGATGAAATTATAATAGCTATAGCTAATATAAGTAGAAAAGATAAAAAGAATATTATAGAAGTTTGTAAGAAAACAAAATGTAAATTAAAAACTATTCCAGGTATATTTGAAATTATAGATGGAATTGTAGATATAAAAAAAATTAGAGATGTTCAAATTGAAGATTTACTAGGTAGAGATCCAGTAAAAGTAAACCTAGATGAAATAAGTGGATATTTACAAAATAAAGTAGTATTAGTTACGGGTGGAGGTGGAAGCATAGGTAGCGAATTATGCAGACAAGTATCAAGCTTAAACCCAAAACAACTTATAATACTTGATAACTATGAAAATAACGCATACGCAATTCAACAAGAATTAGTAAGAAAATATGGTACGAGCCTAAATTTAATTACAGTAATAGCATCAATTAGAGAAGAAGAGCGTATGGATGATATATTTAAAAAGTATAAACCAGATGTAGTATTTCATGCAGCTGCACATAAACATGTTCCACTTATGGAAAAAAACCCAAGTGAAGCTGTAAAAAATAATATATTTGGAACAAAGAATGTAGCAGTTTTAGCTGATAAATACAAAGTTAAAAGGTTTGTGCTTATATCTACAGACAAAGCTGTTAATCCAACCAATATAATGGGAGCAACAAAAAGAGCTGCAGAAATGATAATACAAACTATGAATGAGAAAAGTGAAACAGAGTTTGTAGCTGTTAGATTTGGAAATGTTTTAGGTAGTAACGGAAGTGTTATTCCATTATTTAAAAATCAAATTGAAGAAGGCGGACCAATAACTATAACTCACCCAGAAATCACTAGATATTTTATGACTATTCCAGAAGCTGTACAACTTGTTATACAAGCAGGCGCAATGACAAAAGGTGGAGAGATATTTGTACTTGATATGGGAGAGCCTGTTAAGATAGTTGATTTAGCAAAAAACTTAATCAAACTTAGTGGATTTGAGATAGATGTTGATATATTTATCGAGTTTACAGGGCTTAGACCAGGAGAAAAGTTATATGAAGAGTTGCTTATGAGTGAGGAAGGACTGACTGATACAAGTCATGAAAAAATATTTATAGGAAAACCAATTAGTATTAACGTAGAAAAATGTAAGATGAATTTAGAATTTTTAAAAGCTATAGTAGACAAAGAAAGAGTAGAGCTAATTGATATTATTATGAGAGAGTTAGTTCCAACTTATATTACACCTGAAGAAGCAAACAAGAGTAAGTGAAGACCGCGGACTTGAAGTGTTTCGTCAATAAGCTATGATTTACGCTTAGACTATGCTGATAATAAAGCTTAAAAGAGGTGGAAAGAATTTATGCAGAAGTTTATAAAAAGAGCTATTGATATTTTAGGTTCTTCGCTAGGTGGATTATTAATTTCTCCTATTTTAATTATCATAGCTATTTTAATAAGGATTAAGTTAGGATCTCCAATATTTTTTACTCAAGATAGAGTAGGAAAAGATGGTAAGGTCTTTAAAATAGTAAAATTTAGGACAATGTTAGAAGCTTATTATAAGTTTGGGGAGCCACTATCTGATAAGGAAAGAGTAACTTCATTTGGAAATTTTCTTAGGAGTACAAGTTTAGATGAGTTACCAGAACTTATAAATGTGTTAAAAGGAGATATGAGTTTGGTTGGACCAAGACCATTACTTGTTGAATATATAGTTTTATACTCTAAAGAGCAATTTAGAAGACATGAAGTTAGACCAGGAATGACAGGGTGGGCGCAGGTTAATGGAAGAAATAATTTAAATTGGGATGAGAAATTTAAAATGGATGTTGAGTATGTAGATAATGTGAATCTCTTACTTGATATAAAAATTCTTTTCTTAACTATATTTAAGGTTTTAAAAAGAGATGGAATAAGCAAAGATGGCCATGTAACTATGGATAAATTTAAAGGTAATCAATAGTAGGTGATTGTATGAAAGAAGTTATTGTTATAGGTGCAGGAGGCCATTCATCTGTAATAATTGAAATTATCGAAGCTATGATAGATTCTGGGAATGATTTAAAAATTAAAGGATTATTAGATGATAATGAAAAAATATCAGAATTTATGGGATATAAAATAATTGACAAGATAGAAAATGCAATGCTTTATAATAGTGAAGACACTGAGTATGTAATAGCAATAGGCAATAATCAAACAAGAAAGAAAATATATAATAAATTTAAAAACTTAAAATATTTTACAGCCATTCATCCAAGTGCCATTGTAAGTAAAAGTTCAGTTATAAAAGAAGGAACTGTTGTAATGGCTAGATCCGTAATAAATGCAAATAGTGAAGTTGGAAGTCATGTGATTATAAACACTGGAGCAATTATAGAACACGATAATAAAATAGGTGATTTTTGTCATATATCACCTGGAGCAACATTATGTGGAGGAGTGACTATAGGAGAAGAAACTCATATAGGAGCAAACTCAACTATTATTCAATATAAAAGTGTAGGGTCAAAAACAATAATAGGTGCAGGAGCTACAGTTATAAATGATATAAAATCAAATGTTGTTGCAATTGGATGTCCTGCAAAACCAAAACAATAGAGGTTATAAAAATGGAAAAGAAGATATATCTATCTTCCCCTCATATGGGAGGAGAGGAGTTAAATTATATAAATGAAGCATTTTATACAAATTGGGTTGCCCCACTTGGACCAAATGTTAACAACTTTGAAAAAGCAGTATGTGAATACACAAAGTCAAAAGTTGCTACAGCCTTAGCTAGTGGAACTAGTGGAATACATTTAGCACTTAAGTGTTTAGGAGTAGGACAAGGAGATATTGTATTTTGTTCAACATTAACTTTTTCAGCTACTGCAAATCCTATAATATATCAAGGTGCAGAGCCTGTGTTTATAGATTCTGAGTATGAATCTTGGAACATGAGTCCAATTGCACTTCAAAAAGCTTTTGATGATGCAGAGAAAAATAAAAAAATGCCAAAGGCTGTTATAGTAGTTAATTTATATGGACAAAGTGCAGATTACGATAAGTTAAAAGATATATGTAATAAATACAATGTTCCAATTATAGAAGATGCGGCGGAGTCTTTAGGTGCAACTTACAAAGGAGCTCAAAGTGGAACTATAGGCGATATAGGTATATATTCATTTAATGGAAACAAGATAATCACTACTTCTGGTGGTGGGATGATGGTTTCAGATAATGAAGAATATATAAAAAAAGCTTTGTTTTGGGCTACTCAATCTAGGGAAAATGAGAGACATTATGAGCATAAAGAATTAGGGTTTAATTACAGAATGAGCAATGTTGTTGCCGGAATCGGCATAGGACAGATGAAAGTTCTTGATGAAAGAATAGAAAAGAAAAAAGAAATTTATGAAACTTATAAAAGTGCTTTTAAAGATATAGATAATATACAAATGATGAATGTATGTAACTTTGGTAAGCCAAATTACTGGTTATCTGTAGCTACGATAAATGTAAAATCTGAAATTAAACCATTAGATATAATATTGGCTTTAGAAAAAGAAAATATAGAAAGTAGGCCAGTATGGAAACCAATGCATATGCAGCCTTTTTTTAAAGAGTATAAATTTTTTAGCTCTTTAGATATAGAAAGTGTATCAGCGGATTTATTTAATAGAGGCATATGTTTACCATCAGATACAAAAATGAACGAAGAGGATATAAAGAAGGTAATAAATATAATTACACAAATGTTTTAAGGAGTGTCTTATGAAAAAAATTCTAATTTTAGCTAACTATGATATAGGATTGTATAACTTTAGAAAAGAATTACCTCAGCGATTACTAAGGCTTGGATATGATGTAACAATAGCTTTACCATATGGAGAAAAAGTTGAAAAGTTTAAAGATATGGGATGTAATTTTATAGAAACTCCTATGAACAGAAGAGGTATGAATGTTGTACAAGATTTAAAATTATTGATTCAATATATAAAAATTATAAAGAAAATCAAACCTAACTTAGTTCTTACGTACACTATAAAGCCTAATATTTATGGAGGAATAGCGTGTAGAAGTTTAAACCAAAAAGTAATTCATACAGTTACAGGTTTAGGTAGTGTATTTATACGAGATTTATGGATAAAGAAAATATTAATAAAGTTAAATAAATTTTCATTTAAAAATGCATGTCATATATTTTTCTTAAATAAAGAAAATGAAGATTTTTATAAAAACATAAAGATAATAGCAAATCAACATCAGATAAGTGTTGTTCCAGGATCAGGAGTAAATCTTAAAGAATTTCAATTCAATGAATACCCTAATAATGAAAAAATCAAATTTACCTTTATAGCTAGAGTTATTAAAGATAAAGGAATAGAAGAGTTTTTAGAAAGTGCTAAAAATATAATAGATAAATATCCAAATGTAGAGTTTGATGTAGTTGGAGCAATTGATGAAGATATATATCTAAATAAATTAAAGGAATATGAAAAGTTAAAAGTTATAAATTATTTAGGTTATAGATCAGATATCCAAGAGATAATGAAAAAATCATCATGTATAGTACTGCCATCATATGGAGAAGGAAGGGGAACTGTACTTCAAGAAGGTGCAGCAATAGGAAGACCATTGATAACTTGTGACACATATGGGTGTAAGGATAATGTAGATGATGGATATAATGGATATTTGTGCAAAGTTAAAGATTATAAAAGCTTACAAAACTCTATGGAAAAATTTATAAACCTATCTTTTGAAGAAAAGAAAGAAATGGGTTTAAATAGTAGGACTAAAGCAGAAAAAGAATTTGATAGAGATATAGTAATAAAAAGCTATATTGATAAGATAAATCAAATTACACAAATGTTATAGATAGAAAGAGGTTTATAAAATATGAGTCTTTTATTTATACATGATCATAAATTTCCTAAGTTTAAATATGAGTATTTTTGCTCATATGGATTTGATGATAAATTTTGTGATAGATATATTCAAAACTTTGGGAAAATCAAAATTATGGCCTGTCATACTAAAGCAAATATAAATGAAACAAAGTTTTCAGATACAATAAGCAAAAATATATCATTTATTACTTTTAATAGTATAAAAGATATATTAAAAAGAAAAGTTAGAAAACAGATAGAAGAAGAGATAAAACAAAGTGGATATTTAATTGTAAGATTGCCTAGCTTTATAGGGTTAATGTCTTTGAAATATATAAGAAAATTAAATAAACCTTATTTAGTTGAAATGGTAGGTTGTCCATTTGATGCTTTATGGAATCACAGTATATCCGGTAAATTTTTAGCACCAATTATGTATATGCTGTGTAAAAAAGAAATTAAAGAAGCTCCTTATGTTGTTTATGTAACTAACGAGTTTTTACAAAAAAGATATCCAACCAAAGGTGAAAGTATATCTTGTTCAAATGTTATGTTACCTAAAAATGAAAAAGATATATTACAAGATAGATTGAAAAAAATACAAAGTGAAAAGTTAAATAAAAAAATTATTTTAGGAACATGTGCAACAGTAGGGTCCAGATATAAAGGACAACAAAATGTAATTAAAGCAATAAAAGTTTTAAAGGAAAAAGGATATGAAATAGAGTATCAGCTAGTTGGAGGAGGAGATAATTCCTACCTTAAAAATATAGCTAAAAAATATGATTCTTATGAAAATGTTAAATTTATGGGAGTACTAACACATAGTGAAGTATTTGATTGGCTAGATAATATAGATATATATGTTCAACCTAGTTTAACAGAAGGATTACCAAGGTCATTAATTGAGGCATTAAATAGAGGATGTCCAGCTATAGGAAGTGATGCAGGAGGAATACCTGAGTTGCTTTTAGATAAAAGTATATATCCCAAAAAATCATATAAAGAATTTGTAGATGCTTTTGAATATGTAAATATGCACAGAGAAGAACTAGCAATTATAAACTTAAAAAAAGCAAAAGAATATGAAAATAATAAATTAGAAGCTAGAAGAAGTGAATTTTTTAAAATGTTTAAAGAATTTGCAAATATATTGAATTAAATAAATTTAGTTTAAGTAATGGAGAATATTATGAGATTAAATAAAAAGCTATCAATATATTTAAACTTTATATTCAGAAACATACCAATACACATGGTGTTTTTAATTACATCATTATTTCCAAATCATTTATATACCAACCTAATTAGAGGTTTTTTAATTAAACCATTTATAGGATCAAGCGGTAAAAAACTACAAATCGCACCCCGAGTTACCATAAATAATCCAGAAAATTTACATGTGGGAAACAACTGCTATATCTCACACAATGTTTATATAAATGCTAAGGGAAAAATTATATTAGATGATAATGTTATTATTGGGCCAATGAGTGTATTAGCTACAACAAATCATGTATTTGAAAATGGAGTTGTAAAAAACAAAGGGATAAGTAAGCCTATTCATATAAAAAAAGGAACTTGGTGTGCGTCTCATGTTGTTATTACAAGTGGGGTAACAATAGGCGAAGGAAGTTTAGTAGCTGCAGGATCTGTAGTAACTAAAAATGTAGAAAACAACATTATAGTAGGCGGAGTTCCCGCTAAATTTATTTCAACTAATGATTATATATCATAAGTTGAAAGGAGGATTTTAAATTGACATTAGAATTGTATCATAAAATAAAAGATAAAAAAGAAAATATATCAGTAATTGGATTGGGATATGTAGGTATGCCATTAGCAATTGCTTTTGCTAAGAAAATAAATGTAATAGGATTTGATGTAAATAAAGAAAAAATAGAACTATATAAACAAGGAATTGATGTTACTAATGAGGTAGGAAATAAAGCTTTAAAAGAAACAACAGCTTTAATGACAAGTGATGAAACTAAGTTAAAAGAAGCTAAGTTTCATATAATTGCAGTTCCAACTCCAATAAATGATGATAAAACTCCAGATTTAAGACCAATAATTGGAGCAAGTAGAGTTTTAGGAAGAAATTTAACTAAGGGATCTATAGTAGTATATGAGTCAACTGTGTATCCTGGAGTTACTGAAGAGGTATGTATACCTATATTAGAAGAAGAATCTAACCTGAAGTGTGGAGTTGATTTCAAGATTGGATATTCTCCAGAAAGAATAAATCCAGGAGATAAGCTTCATAGATTAGAAAATATAACTAAAGTAGTATCTGGAATGGATGAAGAAAGTTTAGAAAATATAGCTAGTATATATGAATTAATTATAGATGCAGGGGTTCATAGGGCAGAGAGTATAAAAGTAGCAGAAGCCGCTAAGGTTATAGAAAACTCTCAAAGAGATATCAATATAGCCTTTGTAAATGAGTTATCGATGATTTTCAATAAAATGGAAATAGATACGAAAGCAGTTTTGGAAGCATCTGGAACTAAATGGAACTTCTTAAAATTTTATCCTGGATTGGTTGGAGGGCACTGCATAGGTGTTGACCCTTACTATTTAACACACAAAGCTGAACAAATAGGATATCATTCACAAGTTATATTATCAGGAAGAAGAATAAATGATGGGATGGGTAAATATGTAGGAGAATCTACAGTTAAGAATCTAATAAAAGCTAATAAGCAAGTAAAGGGAGCTAAAGTAGCAATTTTAGGTATGACGTTTAAAGAAGATTGTCCAGATGTTAGAAACTCTAAAGTTATAGATATAATAAATGAATTAAAAGAATATGGAATAAATGTGTTTGTTGCTGACCCTATAGCAGATGAAAATGAGGTTAAAAGAGAATATGGGATAGAGCTAACTAAGTTTGAAAATATAAAAAATATGGATGCAGTTATAGTGGCTGTAGGGCATAAGGAATATATGGAATTAACTTTAGAATCTATAAAAAAATTGTATGAAGAAAAGCCTGATTCATTAAACAATGAAGATAAATTAGTTTTGGTTGACGTTAAAGGTATATTTGATAAAAAAGAAGCTCAGTTAAAGAATTACTTATACTGGAGGTTATAAAGTTGGGATACCAAGACGTACAATTTCCTAAAGGAACTAAGTTTTTAGTAACAGGTGGAGCTGGATTTATCGGCTCCAACCTTATTGAAGTACTGTTAAATAAAGGTTATTTTGTAAGAGCTTTAGATAATTTTTCAATAGGAAAAAGAGAGAATGTAAAAGATTTTATGGAAAATGAAAACTTTGAGTTTGTAGAAGGCGATATAAGAGATATCAAAATATGCCAAGAAATTTGTAAAGATATAGATTATATATTGCATCAAGCAGCTTGGGGCTCTGTTCCTAGATCAATAGAAATGCCTTTGTTATATGAAGAAATAAATATAAAAGGAACTCTAAACATGATGACAGCTGCTAGAGATAATTCAGTTAAGAGGTTTGTATATGCATCATCATCATCTGTTTATGGAGATGAACCTAACTTACCTAAAGTAGAAGGAAGAGAAGGAAAGTTATTATCTCCTTATGCTATAACAAAGAAAGTTAATGAACTATACGCTAGAAATTACTTTGACTTATATGGATTAGAAACTGTTGGGATGAGGTACTTTAATGTATTTGGTAGGAAACAAGATCCAAATTCGTATTACTCAGCAGTTATTCCAAAGTTTGTTAAATTACTTTTAAGCGATGAATCACCTACTATAAATGGAGATGGAGAGAATTCAAGAGACTTTACTTATATAGATAATGTAATAGAAGCTAATTTAAGAGCTTGTTTAGCTCCAAAAGAAGCTTGTGGAAAAGCTTACAATATAGCCTATGGAGGTAGAGTTTCTCTAAATGAATTATATGAAAATTTAAATAAACTATTATGTAAAGATATAAAACCTATATATGGACCATCTAGAAAAGGTGATATTAAACATTCAAATGCAGATATATCAAATGCTAGAAAATTATTAAATTATAATCCAAGTTATAGCTTCGAGGATGGAATAAAATTGACGATAGATTGGTACAAAAAAAATTTATAATAAAGGAAAATTACTATGGAATTACTATTTACTATAATAATATTTATTCAACTAGTAATAGCTATTATCATATTAAAAGAAACGCTACATCCATTAGTTATTTTAAAAAGTGTAGTATTTTTAGGGTCCATAGGATTATTAATATTTCATAAAGAATGGGGTATTAATATTTCAGCTATGACAGTTTTTATATTGAGTACTGCAATTATGTGGGTGGACTTAGGTTTTGCATTTACGATGATGATAGCAAATACATCAAAGAGAGGAAATTTACATTTAAAAAACAATGATAATTTACAAAATAAGAAGTATGAACAAAAGATATTAAACATATCAACCAACAAGGCAATTTTATCAACTATATTAATTTTAATAACTATTATAGTGTATTTAAGTATTGGGAGTGAGTATATAGTAGGATCGGACAATATAAAAGAGTTTACTAGAAACTTAATGATATACAAAGGAGAAACTAGATCTAATGGGGATGTGGACTTAGGTATATGGACATATATTATATTAGTATGTCGTATGTTAGGTGTAGTATATTTATACTTTGCAGTCAAAGAATACATGACTAGTGGATGGAGTAAAAAAGTTAGTATTTTATTAATGCCGTCCATAGCTGTATTTATAATGGGATATATTTTAGGGATAAGATCTATACTTGTAATATATTCATTAATTATTGTATTTGTAGCATATAAAATTCAAGTAAATAGCGATAAATATGAAAATGGTAGAGATAAAAAAAGATTAGAAATTAAGTATCTTATCATGGGAATTTTGTGTATAGGGCTCATTTTTTCTTACTTTTTTATAGCGGGTAAACTAGCAGGAAAAATAGATCCTAATGAAGGTCTAAACAATATTGCTATTTATCTAAGTGGTGGTATAGGTGCATTTGATCATGTGTATAAAAACTTAATATTTACAAGCGATTTATTTGGGCAACAGACATTTAGGATAATATATAAAGCATTAAATGTAATTCCATTGTTTGATTTTGAAACTCAAAACACCATAAGTACTACTATATATGGAACTGGTGGATTTAGAACTAATGTATATACTTCAAATCTAAACTTTATGGCTGATTTTGGATATATGGGAGTTATATTATGCAATATGTTAATAGGAATGTTTCATGGTTTTTTATATAATAAATCAAAAAATGAAATTGATGCAGGTGTATGGACTGTGTTAAATGCGTTTTTTATGATGCCTCTAGTATCTTACTTAAATGCAGAAAAATACTTTGCAGCTATGCCATTAAATGCAATATATTTTATAGCAATATATCTTCTTATAAAGTTACCAATTTTATATAAAAGGCGAGTAAGATGAATAAAGTAGCCAAAACCACATTGATGTTAATGATAATAACTATAATATCTAAAATTTTGGGTTTTGCAAGAGAATTAGTGCTGGGGGGAATTTATGGGACTACATTTTACAGCGATGCATATATAGTTGCTATGAATATACCTGGAACACTATTTTCTTTAATAGGAATTGCATTAGCTACAACCTTTATACCTTTATACTATGAAAATAATAAAAGTATAAAAGAGAGCAATAAATTTGTAAATAATATCTTTAATATAACCTTGATTTTAAGTGGGGTACTAGTATTATTAGTGCTACTATTTACAGATCAAGTAGTAAAAATATTTGCGATGGGATTTGATGGTTATACTTTCAAGTTAACCGTAGAATTCACAAGAATTATGATATTTGGAGCATTGTTCATGGGAACAAGTAGTATAATAACATCTTTTTTACAAGCTAAAGAAAATTTTATGATTCCAGGGCTTGTAGGAATTCCATTCAATATTATTATAATAATAGTTATTATACTGAGCCTTAAGATAAATATATATATACTACCAATAGGTACTGTAATTGCTATGGCAAGTAGACTGGTTTTTCAAATTCCAAGTGCTCGTAGATATGGATATAAATATAAATTTGAAATTGGATTGAAAGAAGACTATATAAAAAAAGTTATATGGTTAGTAGGCCCTGTATTTATTGGAGTTGCGGTGAATCAAATAAATACAATGGTAGATAGGACCTTAGCATCTACATTATTGGAAGGAAGTATTTCAGCTTTAAATTATGCTAACAGATTAAACTCTTTTGTAATGGGATTGTTTATAGCATCAATAGGAACAGCTATATACCCGGCATTATCTAAAATGTCGTCTGATAGTAATAAAGAGAGCTTTACAAAAACTGTGTATAAGAGCGTTAACAGTGTAATCCTTTTAGTTATTCCAATATCAGTAGGTGCTATGGTTTTAGCTACACCGATAGTTAGTTTATTGTTTGAAAGAGGTGCGTTTGATGCAAATGCTACTAAAACTACAGCAAGCGCATTGATATTTTATTCTATAGGAATGGTTGGATTTGGGCTCAGAGATATATTGGGTAATGTATTTTATTCATTACAAGATACAAAGACTCCTATGATAAATGGAGCTATGGCTATGGGAATGAATATAATACTAAACTTAATATTAGTTAAATTTATGGGTCATGCAGGATTAGCATTTGCTACAAGCTTATCAGCGATTATATGTATATTGATTTTATTTAGAAGTCTTAAGAAAAAGATTGGATATTTTGGTCAAGATAAAATAATAAAAACTACAATTAAATCAATTATATCATCTATTTTGATGGGAATCACAACGTATGTTATATATAGTATGTTATCAGGTATGTTGGGAATTGGAACAATACAAAAAGCTATATCATTATTTGGATCTATAGGAATAGGTGCTTTAACATACGGAGTATTAATAGTAATATTAAAAGTTGAAGAAGTAAGTATGATAATTGATTTTGCAAAAAAGAAATTGAACATGTAGTTTTATATAAAAACAAACTAAAAAAGATGACTAAGCTATATATCAATTTTAGTCATCTTTTTAATGATTTGTTGATATAACTAAGCAAAATATATAGTATAATAAATATAAAAATTAAAAAATTAACAATCAAGGGGAAAATTATATGAATTTAAGATTGACTAGTATCGGGATATTATTAGTATTATTTATATTTACGGTAGGGTGTAGTAAGTCACATAAAACTGTAGAAGATAGTCAAGAAACAGCAAAAGAAAATGAAATTGAAAATCAAGAAGATGAAGATTTAAAAGAAATCAATATACAAGAATTGGAACAAAAATTATCTGCAGCATCGTATAGTAGTGAATCAGAACCAATACAACGCAGTATGGAAGGTTCTCTAGAATATGTAAAAGGAATTTTACCAGAAGGTGTAAAAGAAATTGATAGAACTTATGAAAGTGAGGTTGGGGTAACAGCAGTTACATATAAAGCAGATGATATAGAGTTTGAAGTTAGATATATGCATCCATATAAAGACAATGGAAATAGTGATGAATATGATTTAAGTAAGACTGCAGGAATAGATTTGACATTAAAATAAAAGTTTGAAAAAAGTTCATGGATTATAATCTATGAACTTTTTTATGTTAAAAAACAATTTAATATAAAGGTAATCGATATAAGTAAAGATATATATAGAAAATAACTATAAGAGGAAATAATTGTTAAATGTTATAATTAAAAATGTAATTTACATTATAATTGAGAAAAATGATGGGATGATAAATCGAAAATGATAGAAATAAAAAATTTGAGCAAGAAATATGGAGAAAATGAAATATTAAAAAATATAAATTTAACTATAAATAGTGGAGAAATTTTTGGATTAGTTGGAGCCAGTGGAGCTGGAAAATCAACTATACTAAATTGCATAAATGGTATAGATGAATACCAAAATGGATCTATACTAGTGGATGGAATTAAAATAGAAAGTTTAAGTACAAGTGAGCTTAGAGAGATGAGAAAGAATATTGGAGTTATATTTCAAAATGCTTCACTATTAAAAAGAAAAGATGTATTTCAAAACATTTCATTGCCATTAGAATGTTGGGGATATGATAGAGCCTTTATAAAGGATAGAGTATATAAGCTAGCTGAAATGGTTGGAATAGAAAATAAACTAAATTCAAGACCTGATGAGTTAAGTGGAGGTCAAAGGCAGAGAGTGTGTATTGCAAGAGCGTTAGCCTTAGAACCTAAATATCTATTGTCTGATGAGTCAACATCTGCCCTAGACCCAAAAACAACTTTATCTATTTTAGAATTAATAAAACAAATCCATAAAGAGATTGGATTAACAGTAGTTTTTGTTACCCATGAAATGCAAGTAATACAAAATATATGTGAAAGAATGGCTATTTTAGAAGATGGAAATATTTCGGATTGCGGATATGTAACAGAAATGTTCCTTAATAAGCCTAAATCATTACAGAGGTTATTAGGAAAAGAAGAAATGGAACTTCCTGAAGAAGGAATCAATTTGACTTTTAATTTATTGTCAGATACAGTAAATATGCCTATTTTATGTGATCTAGTTAAAATATCAGAAAATAAAATATCTATAGTTGATGCTAAATTTTATAATTCTATTTCAGGTAAAATATGTAATATAACTATAAATCTAGTCAAAGAAGATTTATGTGTAACAACAAACTATTTAAAAAGTAAAAACATTTTATTTAAAATAATTGAAAATGGAGGGAGGTAGTTATGTTTACAAATACGAGGCTATTTAAATATCTTCCTAATATAATAATTCCATCAATAATTGTTACACTTAAAATAATATTTTTTTCAGCGATACTATCTATTATATTTGGAATTTTTTTAGGGATAGTACTGGTTATTACAGATAGTGACGGGTTGAATCCAAACAAAATAATTAATTCAATAATCAATAAAACAATAGATATTATTAGATCCTTTCCAGTTTTAATATTAATTGTAGCTCTTATGCCTCTGACTAGAATAATAGTTGGAACAACTATTGGGGCTAATGCTGCAATTTTTACTATTACAGTTGCCTGTACTCCATTTGCAGCGAGAATGACTCAAAATTCATTGCAAACTGTTGATAAACAAGTTATAAAGATGGCAAAGTCTTTTGGTTTAAAAAATTGGCAAATTATTTTAAAGGTTATGATTGTTGAAGCATTACCAACATTAGTATCAAATTTAACTATACTTTTAATTAATATGTTGAATGTAACATCAATTGCTGGTGCTGTTGGAGCAGGTGGATTAGGAGCTGTAGCACTTACATATGGATATCAAAGATTTGATGATGCAATTATGTATTTCGTAGTTGCTATTTTATTAATATTTGTAGCAATTATTCAAGGTATAGGAAATAAATTATATAAATATTTACAATAAAGGGGTATATAGGATGAATAAAATTAAATTTAGAAAAATAATTTTAGCTATATTGAGTATCGTTTTATGTTTATCATTAGTAGCATGTAGTAATGATAAAAAAGAAAGTAAAGATAAGGTAATTAAAATTGGTGGAACTGAGATTTCTCAAATATCTTATGAAGCAATGAATAAAGAGTTTGAAAAAATGGGTTACAAAACAGAATTTGTTTGCTTTGACTCAAATCCAGTAGTTTTAGAAGCTTGTAATAATGGAGATGTAGATATTGCATTAGGACAACATAGTAAATTTGTAAAAAGCTTTGATGAAAATAACAATGGAGATTTAGAAATGGTAAAACCATATGGTTACTACACAGGGATAGGATTGTATTCAGAAAAATATGATTCTGTAGATCAATTCCCAAATGGAGCAACTATAGCTATTATGAATGATGCAATGAATATGGATATTGGGTTAAGAGTATTACAAAAATCAGGACTGATTAAATTGTCTGATAAGGATACAGGAGCCTACACTATAGCTGACATTATAGAGAATCCTAAAAAAGTTAATATAGTGGATATGGAACAGGCACAGACAGTTAGAAGTTTAGAAGATATGGATGGAGCCTTAGTATTTTTTACTCACATGAATAATGCAGGGAAAGATCCAAAATCTTATATTATAAGAGATGAAGAATCTATTAATTGTCCTATGGGTCCTATTGTAAAAAAAGAAAATGCTAAAACTAAATGGGCAAAAGATTTTGCATCTTGTTTAAAAGTTGAATCTGTTCAAAAAGAAATAGATGGAGAATTACCAGGAGTTTTTACTTTTTATAAAGATGATAGTGAAGTAAAGGAATAAGTGAGAATATATGCGTGAAAATTGGAAGAAATCAATAGATATTATATATGCATCATTAGAATTAAAAAGAAAAATAGTTGGGGTTAAATTTTTACAGTCAAAGACTGAATTTGAAAATACAGATGCTATTATACCTAAAAATCCTATGAATTATTGTGGTATGATTAAAAGTGCAACTTGTGGATATAAAGTTAAATTAAATGAAAATTTAATAGCATGTAAAAGTGGAGTAAAGGTACTTGGTATTAATTCATTAGATTTGGAAAACTCTAATGGAGAAAACTGGACAAGGCTTGGACTATATAAAGATAAAAAAATTAGCAAGGATGTAAGAGTAAATCTAGCTTATAAGAGCGATAAAGCTTATGGAGTTATAGCTCAACCAATAGAAAATTTTGAAGAAAAACCAGATATTATTATTATAGTAACTAATCCATATAATATTATGAGATTGGTACAAGGATATTCATATCATTATGGGATAGCTAAAAACATAAACTTTGTTGGGAATCAGGCTATTTGCTTAGAGTGTACTGCTCGTCCGTTTGTAGTTAAAGACTTAAATATTTCAGCATTGTGCATTGGAACAAGGCATAGAGCCGGATGGTTAAATGATGAGTTAGCAGCAGGTATACCGTTTGATCAATTTGAAAATATAGCAGATGGTATTTTAAAGACTATAAACATAATGGAAAGTAATGAGAATAAGGAAAAAATTAAAGAAAAAATGAAGTATTATAATATTGAAAATTTTGATATTAAATACAATTACAATTATTATAATAATATTTAAAAAGGATATATACCTAATAAAATACTTTACAGTGTTTTGTTAAGTGTATATCCTTTTTTCATGTTAAAGAGAAGTGAATTGTATACTACTAAAGTCTTAAAAAGTAGAAGAAAATGTATACTACCGTATAATATAAATCTCTTATAAAGCTCTATAAAATTATACATGGACTTAGACTAAATATGTATGCTGTGGGGGTGGCAATTTGAATTATTAGTCTAAAAATATATAGAATTTTAGGAGGGGCAATTGTTTAATAAGAAAAAACGTAAACAAAAAATAAGTATAGCTACATTCTTTATAGTTTTGTTGAATATTATATTTACTTCGGTAACTCAAATGGGTGTAGCTTATGCAGAGGGAACTCCATTTAAACTTAACTCAGACGTAGTTATGAAGGTAAATGGAAACCCTGTAAACTTAGGCTCTGTAGTTGAGCTTGCACCGGGAAATACAGTCGATTTTGAAGTCACATACAGTGCAGATAATGAAGCTCCGGTACCGCAAGAGGGAGACGAATTTAAATTTGTACTACCTAGTGTGTTTAAGGATATAAAACCTGTTTATCCAGAAAATCATTTTAAAGATATGACAATAGAAGAACAAAATGGAGAAACTGTAGTAACTTTAATATGTGGACCAGACATAGATACTGCAATAGGTGGATTTCTTAAAATCGGTGCAACTGTAAGTCAGGTAGAGGTAGAAGTTCCTGGTAAAATTATAATCGAGATAAATGGAAAAGAGATTGTAATAGATACAGAAACAAACCCACCAGGCTCTAACGATAAGTTAATAGATAAAAAAGTAAATGGTCAGGATAATGATTACACTATAAATCCAGGTAGTAATGGAGATGTAGTTGGGCAAGAAGTTCCATACTCTGTAATGGTAAATGAAAAATATACACATATGGAAAATGCTGTATTCACAGATGATATACCAGAAGGAATGGAATTGGTTGATGGAAGTGTAAAAGTAGAAAAAATAGTAAATGGAGCATCTCAGGTAATAAAAGATTATGAAATTAAAAGTACAAATCCATTAGTGATTAATTTAAATACTATAAATCATAAACATAAGATATCATACAAATTAAAAGTAACGGAATTTAAGAATGAATATTTAAACAGAGCAATTATCACATCAAGCACTACAGGGTCAGAAAGTGATTCTGTAAAAGCTATTCCTAAAGAAGATGCTAAAGGAGATTCACATATAAATAAAACTATACGTTATCCTGGAAGTCAGATAAATCCAAGTTCAGATGGAACTATTATAGGACAGAAGGTTGCGTATAGAGTAGAAGTAAACTCTGTTAAAGAGTCTAAAGAAAATGTTGTATTTAAAGATAATATACCAGATGGAATGAATCTTGTGAAAAATAGTGTGAAGATTTTTAAAGAAGTCAGAGGTCAAAACATTGATGTAACTTCTGAATTTTCAAGCAAAACAACTCAACAGGATAATTTACTTAAAATAGCATTTGGAGATATAAGCAATAAGTATATAGTTGAATATGAAACTGTAATCGTAAAATATAAAGAAGAATATAAAAATGATGCAACTATAACTTATAATGGAAGTGAAAGTAGCGGTAGTAGTACTGTTACTAAGCCAAGACCTCCAGGTGAAGGAAATTTAAATAAAACTGTAAATGGAAAAGACAATATAAATTTAAAACCTAATTCTAATAATGAACAAGGTTTTATAGGACAAAAACTTAAGTATTCTATATTAGTAAATCATGAACTACAACAAAAGAATAACTTGGTATTAAAAGATGTTATCCCAGAAGGAATGAAAATTTTAGAAAATACTATAAAAGTATATATTGATAATGGCTATAACTCATTTAGTGAAGTGAATGCATCTAAAGTTCCAAGACATGTTAAAGTTATTGATGGAAAAGAAGTTCTTATTGTAGATTTCGGAGATACAAATAGAAGATACAAAGTTGACTATCAAACAGAAATAACTGAGTTAAAAGATAGTTATAAAAATACTGCTGAAATAACTTGGGATGGTGGAAAAAATAGTGATTCATCTACAGTTACACCTATAAAACCTACACCTGGGAAAACTGATTTAAATAAAAAAGTTAATGGGAATTCAAGTATAACAGTATCATATGACAAAAACTTTATAGGAAAAACATTTGATTATGAAATAATTGTAAATGATAAGATGCAACAAAAGGACAATGCAGTATTAAAAGATAGTATTCCAAAAGGAATGGAATTAGTTGATAAAAGTATAAGAGTTTTAAAAGACTATGGATCAGGAGTATATAAAGATGTAACGTCTGATTTGAAAATAGAAAGTGATAAAAGTTCATTTACTATAAACCTTGGTAATATAACAGATAGATATAAGATTAAATATCAAACTAAGGTTACAGAGTTAGTAGAAACTGGGTATAAAAATACTGCGGTATTAACACATAGCAAAGATCAAAGAGAAGAATCTAGTGCAGTTGTAAACATAAAAGCAGGAAGTATAGATCCAGGAGAGAATGAAAGAGTTGTAATAAAAGGATCAGATAAAAATACTATTTCAAAGGTTGGAGACAAAGTAAAATATCATGTGGATATAAACCCTAACAATAAGAGAATTTTTGATTTAGTATTTGAGGACACAATTCCAACTGGAATGAAATTAATAAAAGATGGATTTAAAGTTACAGAAACAGATAATAGTGGTAAAGTTATGAATCGCACACAAGAATTCCTAGATAACTGGGATAAAATATGTGGAAAAGATGAGTCAGGAAAAAATGATAAACTTACAATAAACTTTGGTGATACATATAGTAAATATAGAATTGAATATATGTGCGAAATAACGGCATTAAAAAAATCTTATGAAAATACAGCTAAGGTTACAGGAAGAGATATAGATAGAGTATCTAAAGATGAGGTAAACTATGCAGTGAGCGCAGGAGGAATAAATGCAACTAAGTATGCTAATAAAACTGAGCTTAAAGATGGAGACTCTCAAATTGTAGATTACACTATAAAAGTTTGGAGTAATGCTGTTTTCCCAGCTGAATACTTAAATATAGTTGATAAGTTAGATTCTAGAGTTGAATACAAAGGTTGTGAAGCTCCAGAATTTATGAAAGTAGATTATGATAAAAATAGTCATACTGTAAAAATTGTTAATATAGATGATATACCTACATCTAGCAAGGATAAGCCAGTTGAAGTTAAGTTGAAAGTAGATTTTACAAATGTTCCAGTTGGAGAAACAGTTAAAAATATAGCTAAAATAAATGATAAAGAAACACCTCCAGCTATAGTTAAAAAAGGATACAAGTTTGAAGCTGTAAAAGTTGATGGAGACAATAACAATGCTCCTTTAAAAGATGTAGAATTTGATTTATACAAAGTAGATCAATCTAAATTATTCAATTTAATTCCTTATGGATCAAAAGATTTAGTTCATATTAAAAAACTTGTTAGTGATGAGAAAGGATTAATCTCATCTCAATTAAAAGATGCAGGTAACTATGTACTAAGAGAAATAAAAGCACCAGATGGATATAATAAACTTGAAAAAGATGTAGAATTTGAAGTTAAAGATGAGTCTATTGGAAGCGTTGTAAAATTACCTTATATAGTTAATAATAAATATTATGAGTTTGGAGCTCAAAAAATAGACAGTGAAACTGGAAAAGGATTACAAGGGGCAGAGTTTAGACTAGAAGATGAAAAAGGTAAAGTTATAATTGAAAAACTTACAAGTGGTGATGATGGTAAACTTTATGGAAGAGTAAATGAAGCTGGAAAATACTATCTAGTGGAAACAAAAGCGCCAGACGGTTATATGTTAAGTCCTAAAAAAGTAGAGCTTAACATAGAAAAAGGAAAGTTTGAAATAGTGGATCTAGGAAACATAGAAAACAAAGTAGATCCAGAAGCATACAAGTTTGAAGGAAAGAAAGTAGATAGTGAAAATGGAAATGCACTACAAGGAGCAGAATTTAGATTAGAAGATGCAAAAGGAAAAGTAGTGATAGAGAAATTAGTAAGTGACAAAGACGGAAAGATATATGGAGCAGTAGAAAGAGAAGGAAAATACTATCTAGTAGAAACAAAAGCGCCAGACGGTTATATGTTAAGTCCTAAAAAAGTAGAGCTTAACATAGAAAAAGGAAAGTTTGAAATAGTGGATCTAGGAAACATAGAAAACGAAAAAGTTAAACCTACACCTAAGCCAGATCCAGATCCAGAAAAACCAAAACCTGTTGATCCAGAAAAACCTTCAATAGATAAACCTAGTACAAGTAAGCCAAATAAACCATCAATAAACCCAGGAGTTACATCTCCAGCTACAGGAGATGCTAGTATCTTAACATACTCTTTATTAGGAGTTGGAGCAACTGGTTTAATGATTGGAATAAATAGAAAGAAAAAGAAATAAAGTTTAAATGGAAAAGTTAGTAGTTTGTAAACTACTAACTTTTTTTATTTACATTTAACAAAATATAGTGAATTTTGTTAAAAATTGCATGTTGGAAAATTTATGCTATAATCTATGTCAAAGGGGCAAATTATAGGGGGTAATCATATGAAGAGGTTGAAAAATCTAGTAATAGTGATGTTGTTAATAATAGTACCATCATTTTTAGTTGGATGTAGTGCAAGTGCGCAGACAAAAATAGACATACAAAAAGACAAGGCAAAGGGATTTTTCTGGGAAGCAAAAAAAGATGATAAAGTAGTTTATTTAGTAGGAACATTGCATCCGGCAAAAGGAAATATAAATTATTTAAATTCAACAATGGAGAAAATTTTAGATAATACGGATGCACTGGCACTAGAAGTAAACTTAAATGATAAAGAAGTATTAGATAAAGCTCAGTCGATAGATAAAGAAAACTTATATCTAGAAAAAGGAGAATTAAAAGATTTATTAACTAAAGAAGAACAAGTTAAACTTGATAAGGTTTTAAAAGATTTTAATATTGAGTATAATGAAGTTAAGTATCTAAGTCCTGATGGCTTTTCATCATATATTGAAGAAAAACAACAAGAAGATGGCGGATTTATATATAGTTCAGATCTATGGTTACAAGAAATTTATGAAACTAATAAGAAAGATATAGTAGGGCTTGAAAATGCAGAGGAGCATTTTAAATTAGTATATGAATTAACAGGAAGTCTGAAAACTTTTTTAGCTGAGTATAACTCGGATTTAGTTGGAAAAGGTGAAAAAACTATGGATGAAATTGGAAATGCATTTATAAAAGGTGATGCGGAGTATATGGAAAAAAGATCTGAATATTTACGTAAATCAAATAAAGAACTATACGAAAAGTTAAGTAAAAATAGAAATATAGATATGGCTAATGAAATTGATAAATTAGTACAAGGAGATAAGAGATATGTTGTAGCAGTTGGTACATTGCATTATTTTGGGCAAGACAGCATATTAAAGCAATTAGAAGAAAAAGGATATAAAATAACTAAATTACAAAATTAATAATCATAAATATAGAGGTTAGACACACTTATCTAACCTCTATATTTATTTTAAGAAATATTAGTCTTTTATTTAAAATAATATGAGCCTGGTTGTCAAAGTGAATACTTTAACAATCAAGCTCATACTAACAATGCGGAAAAAAGATTACAAAAATCTTTGATGAAGGGTCAATGGCATAACCCTCAAATACATTATACGGAGATTAAAATAAAACCTTTACATAAAAATAAAAAACATTTTTATACATAAACTAAAAGGGTATTTATAAAACTATAAAAAATGAGTTAAACCCGGAGGCAATTATGAAAAAGAAAATTAGAAAAGCGATAATACCAGCAGCAGGACTAGGAACAAGATTTTTACCAGCAACAAAATCTCAACCTAAAGAAATGTTACCTATAGTTGATAAACCAACGCTACAATACATAATAGAAGAAGCTGTAAATTCAGGAATAGAAGAAATTTTAATAGTTACAGGAAAAAATAAAAAATCTATAGAAGATCACTTTGACAGAAGTATAGAGCTAGAGTTAGAGTTAGAACAAAAAGGAAAAACAGAAATGTTAAAAATGGTGAAGGATATATCTAATATGGCAGATATATATTTCATACGCCAAAAAGAACCTAAAGGATTAGGAAATGCAATTTATTGTGCTAAAAGCTTTGTAGGTGATGAGCCATTTGCTGTACTTTTAGGAGATGATATCGTAGATAGTGAAGTGCCTTGCTTAGCACAATTAATTGATGTATATGATGAATACAACACTTCTATATTAGGGGTTCAAAGAGTAGAAAAAGATGAGGTTGAAAGATATGGAATAATAGATGCAAAGTATATAGAAGAAGGTGTTTATAAAGTTGACGATTTAGTAGAAAAACCTAAATATAATGAGTCACCATCTAATATAGCTATATTAGGTAGATATATAATAACTCCAACCATTTTTGAAGTTTTAGAAAATCAAAAACCGGGAACATGTGGAGAAATACATTTAACAGATGCATTGAAAACGTTAAGTAAATATGAAGCAATATATGCGTATAATTTTGAAGGTAGAAGATATGATGTTGGAAATAAATTAGAATTTTTAGAAGCTACAGTAGATTTTGCACTAAAAAGAGCTGATTTAGGAAAAGAATTTATGGAATTTTTAAATCACAGAGTAAACCATGGGAATGAGGATTTAAATCATAAAAAAGTAGATGAAAAAGAAGTTGAAGAACTTGAAATGATAATACAAGAATCTGATAAAACTAATTATTAATACATCAAAATTAAGGGTAAATGATAAGCTTTGGGAGCAAAACTTATTATTTACCCTTTAAATTATTTCTTTATATGCACATCCATTTGAGGGTAAGGTATACTGATACCTTCCTTATCAAATCTTATTTTAACTTCTTCTAATAAACTACCATGAATATCCCAGTAATGTTCAGATTTACACCATACTCTAACTGTAAAATCTATGGAACTAGGACCATGAGCAGTTATACCTACAAAGTAAGATGGATCAGATAAAATAAAATTTTGTTTGTTAACAACATCAATCAAAACATCTTTAACATGATTTACATCATTTTCATAACTAACACTAAAAGTTAAGTCTACTCTTCTTTTTTCTTTAGCAGAGTAGTTAACTAAGCTACCATTTGATAAAGATCCATTAGGAATTAGTATCAATTTATTATCTACTGTTGTAAGCTTAGTATAGAATAAACCAATCTCTTCAACACTTCCCTGATAAATCCCTGTTTCTATATAGTCACCAACTTTAAAAGGTCTAATTAAAAGAATTATAAAACCTCCTGCAAAGTTTGATAAACTTCCTTGAAGAGCTAAACCAATAGCAACCCCTCCAGAAGCCACCAATGCAGCAAGTCCTGTTAATTGAACATCCCAATATCCAAGTATTATTAAAAATAGGAATGCTTTTAATGTTACTTCAGCAAATGCATGTAAAAACTTAGTAAGAGTTACATCAACAGATTTCTTTTGTAGGAAAGTTGTAAAGTGCTTTACAACCTTTTTTATAACTTTTAAACCTATAAATATAACAAGTAATCCTATAATAAGTTTAGCACCAAAAGTTGTAATCCAATTTAAAAACTTATGAGTTATTATATCTAAAGGCATGTTACTTATTTTTTCAACATTTTCAGTAACCGATTGTACTATATTTTCATCCAAAACTTAACACCTCTCTTTTATTTAAAAACTTAGCCAATAGATATGATATAACATTTTTCAACAAAAGTCTACAAACGACGCTTGGTATAAACTTCTAGTAAATATATGTGTGTAAGTTTAAGGTTAAAATATATGAGGAGTAATAAACTAAATGTAACTTAAAATAAGAAAATATTACACTTTCGAGTCTTTTTATTTTTCTATAAATTTTATATAATAGACATTAGGCGAAATTAGAACTAGGAGGAAGATATGAGCAATTTGGCAAAATCAGCATTTTGGCTTATGGTAGTCACTATGTTATCGAAAGTACTAGGATTTGGAAGGGAAATCATATTAGGATATTTTTATGGAACAGGAATGTATAGTGATGTATATATAGTATCAATGAATATACCTTTGGTAATATTTGCATCAATAGGTACAGCATTGATTACAACATTTATACCATTATATCAAGAGGTATTAAGTGATAAAGGAGAAGAAAGAGCTTTAAAATTTTCTAATAATATAATGAGTATAGTTGTTATACTAAGTATAATATTAGGAGTTTTTGGATATATATTTGCAGAGCCTTTAGTAAAACTATTTGCAATGCATTATACGGGAGAAAAACTTATATTAGCAGTTAAGTTTGTAAGAATAATGATAGGTGGAGTTGTATTTATAGGATTGAGTAATTTAATGACTTCATACTTACAAATACAAGGAAACTTTACTATACCAGGTATGATAGGATTTCCTAATAACATTATAATAATAACATCTATAATATTAAGTGCAGTTACAGGAAATATATATATATTAGCAATAGGAACATTAATTGGTATGTTATCTCAATTTTTATTCCAAGTTCCATTTGCTATAAAAAAAGGATATAAGTTTAAGCCTACGATAGATTTTAAAGATGAATATTTAAAGAAAATGTTATGGTTAGTTATGCCTGTACTTATAGGAGTAGCTGTAAATCAAATAAATGCAATGGTTGATAGAAGTTTAGCATCGGGGCTTGAAGATGGAGTAATAACAGCATTAAATAATGCTAATAGATTAAATGGATTTGTTATGGGGATGTTTATTGCAACTTTAGGGGCAGTTATATATCCTACTTTATCTAAATTATCAACTGAAAACAATAAAGAGAAATTTGCAGAGTCTGTAGCTAATAGTGTAAACTGTGTAAATTTATTAGTTGTTCCGGCATCAGTTGGGGCTATGATACTTGCAACTCCAGTTGTTAGAATATTATTTGAAAGAGGAGCTTTTAATGATAGATCAACTACGCTAACTGCAACAGCTTTAGTATTTTATTCAGTTGGTATGGTAGGGTTTGGATTAAGAGATATATTAGGAAAAGTATTTTATTCATTAAAAGATACCAAAACTCCAATGGTAAATGGTATTATAGCAGTTATTTTAAATATTGTGTTAAACATAGCTTTAGTAAAAGTTATGGGGCATGGAGGATTAGCTTTAGCAACAAGTTTATCAGCTATCATATGTATAATACTTCTATTTATAAGTTTAAAGAAGAAAATAGGGTATTATGGACAAGATAAAATAAGATCTACATTTATAAAGACAGTAGTAGCATCTCTTGTAATGGGAGTTGTAACATATTTTGTATATAAATTCTTATTTGGAATTTTAGGATTAGGATTTATACAAGAAGTAATATCTTTAGGTGTTTCTATAGCTATAGGTGGAGCAATATATTTAGCACTTATAATAGTATTTAAAGTAGAAGAAGTAAATATGGCAATAGATATGATAAAGAAAAAGTTAAAAAGATAATAAAAAGATGACTCAATATAAATGAAAGTAGATAATATATAAGTTTTGATACCAAAGCTGAAAAGATGCTTTAAAGGTATCTACAACTTATATATTAACCACTTTCAAAAATAGGTAGTCATCTTTTTTTATCTAATAAAGTAGGATAGGGATGAAGGAAGTGAATATTAATCTCCCTAATTAGTATACTTAAAATTCGCAATAAATAAAAAACTATGTTACAATTATAACAACAGAAGATAATTGACAAGGGGGATTTACATGAAATTTATAAAGAAGTTACTATTATTAACACTACCAATTGTAATTTTAGTCCTAGGTGCAGGATGTACAAATAAAAGTACTAATACCAATCAAAGCGAAACTTCGGAAAAATCAACAGTGCCTATGAAAGGGTTTTTCTGGGAAGCTAAAAAAGGAAATGATACTATATATTTAACTGGGTCTATGCAACCGAGCAAACCAAATCTAGATTATAATAACGAGACAATGAAAAAAATATTGAAAGAAACAGATGCCTTAGCACTTGAAATAAATTTTAAAGATCAAAAAACAGTAAAAGATCTGCAAGAACAACAGCAAAAAGAAATATATTTAAAAGATAAAAAACTAAAAGACTTACTTACAAAAGAAGAACAAGGAAAGCTAGACAAAATTCTAGAATCACTAGGACTAAAATATAAAGAAGTTGAAAATCTAAGTCCAAGTGGATTTTTATCATTAGTTAAACAAGTAGAAGCAGAAAAAGCAGGATTAACAGGTACTTCTTTAAATAGTTATTTAGCAAATAAGTTTAGTGAAGATAAAAAGACAATAGTATCACTAGAAAGTAATGAAACACAAGTAGATATATTAAAAAAATCAACACAAGATTTAAAAGACTTTGTAAATACATTTAGCGCAAAAACGTTAAAAGATACAACTAAAGATTTGAATGAAAATATGTATGCCTTTATAAAAGGGGATACTGGATATATGGAACAAGAAGCTAACAAACTACAAAAAGAAAACTCAAAAGAGTATGAAACACAATATTTAAAAAGAGATGAACAAATGGCAAAGAAAATTGATGAATTAGCAAAACAAAAACAAAAATATATTGTATCAGTAGGAGCTCTTCACTTCTTCGGAGAAAACAGTATATTAAAAAATCTTGAAAATATGGGATATACAGTAACTCAAATCAAGTAAAAATATAAGTTTTATATTATAATAAAATAAGAAAAAGGGGAAGTATTCAACTGACGAAAGACTTAAAGCCTGATTTTAAGGACTTTGTCTGAAGGAAGTGAATACTTCCCTTTTTTCTAAAACTCAAAACTTTAAATACAAAAATGATAGGTATTTAACTGACGAAAGACTTAAAGTCTGATTTTAAGGACTTTGTCTGAAGGAAGTGAATACTTCCCTTTTTTCTAAAACTCAAAATCATAAATACAAAAATGATAGGTATTTAACTGACGAAAGGCTTAAAGTCTGATTTTAAGGACTTTGTCTGAAGGAAGTGAATACTTCCTTTTTTCTAAAACTCAAAACTCTAAATACAAAAATGATAGGTATTTAACTGACGAAAGACTTAAAGCCTGCTTTTAAAGTCTTTGTCTGAAGGAAGTGAATACCTATCATTTTAGTAAAATTTAAATAACTATACTAAACTTTTAAAAATACATGTCGTATAACTATTTATAAGTATATATTAGAGGTGATAAAATGATTGACAATATAGATTTATTAAAAATGACAGCATTAATGTCAAATAACAATAGTTATAAAACTTACAATAACACAGAGAGCGGACAAGCATTTGATATGTTAATATTAGGTTTATTAAAAGCAGTAGCAAATACGCCGCAAGGTAGAACTAATCAATATGTAAACAATTGTTGTACATGTTGTAATCATAATAACAATAACAATATACAACCATCAAATAATAAAACTGAAAACTTAGATACAGTAAATTCTATGCATAATAGTAATAAACTTACATCAACATCTAAAAATAAAGATGTAAATGCACAAATAGAAGATGCTATAGCTATATCATCTAAGAAATACGGGGTTGATGAAAATTTAATAAGATCAATAATAAAAGTAGAATCTGACTTTAATCCTAAGTGTACATCAAAAGCAGGAGCTAAAGGTTTAATGCAACTTATGCCTGAAAATTGTAGAGATCTAGGTGTTAAAAATCCATATGATATATATGAGAATATAGATGGTGGAACAAGACATATAAAAGAATATTTAGATAAGTACAATGGCGATACGAAAATGGCTTTGATGGCGTATAATGGAGGACCGACAAGAATGAGAAAAAGAGGAGTTAATTCTCCAGAAGATATATATTTAATGCCAAAAGAAACACAAAATTATGTGCCTAAAGTTATGAAATATTATAAGGGATAAACTAAATATTACCTTGTAGATACTTAAATATACATCTAGCGATTTTTGCGCAAGGGGGTAAATATGAACTACAAGCAATTGATAGAAATTAAAAATAATGTAAGAGCACATATGAATAAAAAAGACACGTTAACAGGTATATACAATAAGGATTACTTTTTTGATTATATATCAAATAAACCAAATGGAACTATTATAAAGATTAATGTAGATGGAATAAATTTTGTGAATGTACATTATGGAATGGAAATTGGAGACACATTGATGAGATTTATAGCTATTTGTTTAGAAGAAAACTGTAATTGTGAGAATGCAGTAATAGCTAGGCTTTCAAGTTTTGATTTTATAATTCATAAGACAAATACAAATAATGAGAGAATTTATGAATTCATGGAAGAAATTAAATCTATATTAACAAAAGAAATAAAAGATATATATAAGGTTTACATCAATTTTAATATAGCTGCAGTTATATACAAAAATGATGATTTAGATATAGCTGATTCTATTAGCAAATTAGATATATGCATGAAAAATTTAATTAGTAAGGGGAATAGGGTTGGGATATATAATGATACATATGAAGAACATATAAGTATACAATCGATAGAGAGTGCAATAAAGAGTAATGAAATTAAGTTGCATTACCAACCTAAAATAGATTTAAGTACAGAAAAAATAGTAGGTGTAGAAGTTTTAATAAGATGGTTTAGTAAAACACATGGATATATACACCCTGAAAAAATAATATCCTTTGCAGAAGATTGTGGATATATAAATATTTTAGGCAAATGGATACTAGAGAAGGCATGTATAGATATAAATTACTTAAATAAGAAATTAAACACAAATATAGATTTATCAGTAAACATATCACCACTACAATTAGAAGAAAAAGATTTTATAAGCGATATAATTGAAATATTAGATGAAACTACATTTGATTCTAAATCTTTAAAATTAGAAATAACAGAGAGTGAAAATATAGAAGATATAATAAAGATAAATGATATAATAAATAATATTAAAAAAACTGGAATAAAAATATCAATAGATGATTTTGGAAAAGGATTCAACTCAATTAACTATATAAAAAATTATAATGTAGATGAAATAAAGATAGATAAATCCTTAGTTGAATATTCAAATAGAAATCCTATGTTTGTTGAAAGTTTAATAAATATGATTCACACAACTCAAACAACTGTTGTTGCAGAAGGTGTAGAAACAGAAAAGGAATATTTAAGATTAAAAAGTATGGAGTGTGATTTAGTACAAGGATACTATTTTTATAAACCTATGGATTTAAATGAGTTAATTGAGTCAGTAAAAGAAGAAAAACTTACAACAGCGGAAGAATTAACTGTAGGGGAATTTTATTAATTAGAGGTAAATATGAAAATAAGAGAATTTAAAATTTCTAGTGAAAATAGTTCAATAGATATAAAGAAGCCAAAGCAGTCACTAAGCTTTAGTGATAGTTTCAATAAGGTGAGTATATCTAAAAGCAAAGAAGAGGTAGATAGATATTTAAATCAAATTAAAGACATAGGAAAAGACTTAGCAAATACAAGAGGGTATTCACATGTCATTAGATATAAGCAAGCGATACAAAAATATTTAAAGTCTGTAGTTGACTATACCTATGAAACAGATAAAAAAGACTCTTTTTGGAGCAATAATTATTTTAAAACAGTAAAAGTAGTTGATGAAAAATTAGAGAACTTAACCAAGTCTGTTTTAGAAAATGAAAAAGACAATATAGATATTATTTCAGAAATAGATGACATTAATGGGCTTTTAATTGACCTATATTTGTAAAATAAGGAGAGACACTTATGCAAAGCAAAAACGAAATAAAAGAGATATATGAACCTCAGTTCGAACAATTACAAAAGGGTGAAGTAGCATCTATAAACGCTATAGAAGCTATATCACATGCAGAGATGGAATTAGAAGTTTTAGTAGGCAGTACTCGAGAAAAAATTTCTAGTATAGTAAATCTCAAAGAGGGAGATATCTTAGAGTTAGATAAGTATTTAGAAGAACCATTAGATATAAGTATAAATGGGGTAACTATAGCAAGCGGAGAAAGTATGATAATAAACGATAAAATAGCGGTAAGATTATCAAAGATAAAATCAATGCAAGAAGAATATTAAATTCTTGAGGAGGTAGCGTTTTGAAAGTTACTAATGATAAACATATAGCATTCAATAGCATATATAAGATGGATAAATTAAAAAACAATAATGAAAATAAAAGTCAAAATAATACTGATAGTGTGCAAATATCAGAACTAGGGAAATATTTAAGCAAAGTTAGTTCAAAAGAAGAACCTATGGATATGGAAAAAATAAATCGACTTAAACAGCAAATTGAAAATGGAACTTATAAAGTTGATTCTAGAATTTTAGCTAAAAAAATAGTAGAAAAATTGTAGGAGGAGAAAAAAATGAGTCCAGAGTTAAAAGTTATAATATACGAACAAAGAAAAATGTTTAAAGAGTTATTAAATTTGCTGGATGAACAGTATGATTTAATACTTGGAAAAGACCCAACATTATTAGATAAAATTGCAAGAAAACTAGAAAATGTATCTAGAGATATAGCAAAGTTAGAAATCCAAAGAAGAAATATAGTTGGATCTGATTTTAGTATGGGGACTTTAATAGAAGCAAATGATGATAAAAACATTAAAGAAGCTTATGAGGAAATAAAACAAACTATTAAAATGATAGAAGTTCAAAAAGAATCAAATCATGTTATTTTAAAGCAAAAATTATTTTTTACTAAAAAAATGTTAAACGTAATAAAGCCAAGTCAAGGAACAGGTACATATAATTATTGTGGACAAGTAGGAAAGTAAAATTAAATAAGTGGAGGGAATATATGTCAGGATTATTAGGTAGTTTACAATCAGCAAGAACTGGTATGAGTGCAAGTCAGGCATCAATACAAACGACTTCTCACAATATCAACAATTTAAACACTCCAGGGTATTCAAGACAACAAGTAGAACAAAAAGCAAGAAGTGCATACAGTTATCCTGGATATAACAGTCAGTTAGGAGCTGGGCAATTAGGAACAGGAGTCGAAGTTACCGATATAGTTAGGGTTAGAAATTCATTTTATGATTTCCAATTTAGAAATGAAAGTCATACATATGGCCAAATAGGTGTGAAATATGATCATTATAGTACTATGGAAAATATATTTAATGAACCATCTGAAACAGGTATTTCTTCATCTATAAATAATTTCTTTATGAGCTGGCAAGAACTTTCAAAAAATCCTAATGACGTTGGATCTAAGGATATAGTTATTCAAAATAGTGACTACTTAGCTAAAAATATAAGTAATGTATATAAAAAATTAAATGAGTTAAGTGAAAATGCTAAAAAGAAATTAAATGAAAATATAGATGATATAAATGGAAAGTTAAAAGAATTAAAAGAGCTTGATAAACAAATTAAATTAGTTGAGGGTAGCGGAAAATCTCCTAATGATTTAATGGATGAAAGAGATAGAATTTTAGATGATTTAAGTTTTAAAATGAACATAAATGATGAAAATGTTCAAAAGCTATTAAAGGATAAAATAGCAAGCGGAGAAAATATAACTGAAGATGATCTAAAAAAGATACCAGGTGTATCTGGAGAAATTAAAGGTTCTTTTGAAATGCTTGATAAAATAGAGGGATACAAAAAGGATTTAGAGGAATTGGCAGAAGGTATCAAAAAAAGTGTAAATGATACTTTAGGAGTAGATATATTTGAAACTGGAACAGACTCTATACTAAAGGTAAAAGATGATATTTTAGATAAAACTACAGATTTAAATATAACAGCAGAGACTGCGCAAAAAATGTATAAATTAAAAGATGAAAAAGTAAGTATTGGTGGAGAAGATATAACTATAAATAATTTCTACAATAGTATAATACAGAGACTAGGAAATGAAACTCAAGAAGTTAGAAGAAATGAAAAAAATCAAAGCAAGGTTTTAAAAGAAATAGATAATTCAAGATTAAATGTATCAGGAGTGTCATTAGATGAAGAAATGATAAACTTGATACAATTTCAGCATGCGTATAATGCAAGTGCAAAAGTAGTTTCAACTATAGACTCATTACTAGATGTTGTAATAAATGGACTAGTAAGATAATTTTGGGAGGGTAGTTATGAGAATAACAAATTCATCAATGATTAGAAGTCATATGTATGACGTTCAACAAGGTTTACAAAGAATGGACAATTTAAATAAACAATTAGATTCACAAAAACAAATAAATAGAGTATCAGATGATCCTCATAAAGCTATAAAAATAATGAATTTAAATAATGAAATTAAGTATGCAGAAAAGCATAATCAAAATGTAGAGGAAGTTGTAGGTTGGATGAATAATACCGATGCCAACCTAGAAGAGTTTGGAACTCTACTTGGAGATATAAAAAATAGTATATTAAAGGTTGGTAACGGAACTTATTCAGATGAAGAAATGAAAGCTATACAAGCTGAGATGAATGAGAAAATCAAAGCTTTAGGAGAGACTTTAAATACTACTCATGGTGGAAGATATATGTTTGGCGGAACTTCTGTAGATGAACCACCTGTTCAAATAGAAGAAAAAGATGGAGTTGTTACATTAAAATTAAACCCAAATATAAATTCGGAAGACTTAAAAGCTGAAATTTCTGACGGAATAAACTTAGATTATAATGTTTCTGCAAGTGAAATATTCAATAAAGATGGAAAGAACTATTTAGATTCAATAAATGATTTATCAAAGCTTATGAATGATATAGCTAATGGAGTAGATGTAGAGGATAATAAACAAGAACTATTGGGAGATGTAAAGAAAAATATAGATGACTTCTTTAATCATACTGTTGATACTAGAACTAAATTTGGAGTGAAGGTAAATACGGCAGAAAAAATAAAAGATCTTAATGATGAAAATATATTAAATATGAAAGGTGTATTATCATTAGAACAAGATGTAAATTATGTAGATAAATTTATAGAATTAAAATCTGCAGAGATGGTATACAATGCATCAATTCAAGTTGGAGCAAAGCTTATACAACCTAGTATATTAGATTATTTAAGATAGAGGTGGAATTATGAAAGTAGTATTTGAAAAAGGACTTCCAGGGTTTGAAAGCCACAAAAACTTTGAGATAAATGATATTGAAGAAAATCAAAAATTTAAAGTTGTAAATTCTTTAGATGATAAAAGTGTAGGGTTTATAGTTGTATCACCTTTTGATATAAAAAAAGATTATGAAATTAAATTAGATACGGACACTATAAACTCATTAAAAATAGATAAGCCAGAGGAAGTATTATTATTAAATATAGTGACACTTGGGAAAAAACTAGAAGATAGCACTGTAAATCTAAAGGCACCTTTAGTAATGAGTGTAAAAAATAAATTAGGTGTGCAATTAATATTACAAGACGATAAGTACGATATAAAAGAACCTTTAATAGGATGTGGTAAAGATGTTAGTAATTTCTAGGAAAAAAAATGAGTCATTGTTAATTGGAGATGACATAGAAATAAAGATAGTTAAGGTTGAGGACGGAAGTGTTAAATTAGCTATAGATGCACCGAAGGATAAAATAATACTTAGAAAAGAAATATATGAAAAAGTAAAAGAAGAAAATTCAAGTGCGATAGCTAAATTAGATGATATTTTAAATTATTTTAAGTAGGTGAGGTAATATATGTACACGGCAAATCCATACAATGCGTACAAACAAAATTCTGTAAATACGGCATCTAAAGAGCAACTGCTTTTAATGCTAGTAGATGGAGCAGTTAAATATACAAAAATAGCTAGATTAGCCATACTTGATAGAAATATAGAAAGAGCTCATAAAGAATTAGTTAGAGTCCAAGATATATTTTTAGAGCTTATGATAACTATGGATAGAAGCTCTAAAGCTATGGATGATTTATATCAATTATATGAATACATAAAAAATGAATTAGCTAGAGCAAACATGAAAAAAGATATAAAAATAATAGATGAAGTACTTCCTTTGATAGAGGAAATAAGGGATATGTGGCATGAAGTTGATATGAGAATTAAAACTGGTAAATAGGGGGTAATTTTATGACAAGTGTTGGAAGTGCAAGTAGTGTAAGAATCCCGGGTCTTGCAACAGGTATGGACACTGATGCTATGATAAAAGACATGCTTTCAGGAGAACAACAAAAAATTGATAAAGTAAAGCAAAAACAACAGACAGTAAAATGGCAACAAGAAATATATAGAGAAGTGATGAAAGATATTAAATCTTTACAAGATAAGTATTTTTCAGTAACTTCTCCAAACTCTATAATGAGTAGTAAAGCATGGAATACATTAACTATAGGAAGTTCAAATGAGAATGTAATTACAGCTTCAGGAAGTGCGGGAGCTAATAAAGTTGATTATAGTTTTGATGTTGTAAAGCTAGCTCAATCTGCTAAAATGAGCTCTACTAAGGCAGGAATAAAAAATGATAGCACACTAGAAAGTCTAGGTTTAAGTGGAGAACAAAAATTTTCAATAAAATTTGGCGATGGAGATAAAGATGTATCTAAAGAAATAACAATAAGAACAGAACCTTTATATGAAACAGACAAGGGTGGAAATTTTGTACTAGATAAAGATGGAAATAAAGTAGTAAAAGAGCCTGCTGATACTGTAGACACTTTAATAAAGAAGATAAATGATAGCACAGATGGAAATGTTAAAGCATCTTATAGTGAAATGACAGGTAAATTTACGATAGAAAGTACTAAAACTGGAGAAAATTCTAAACTGCAAATAGTTGATTCTTCTGGGAATGAAAGTGGAGCTTTAGATTTTTTAGTAACTTCACCAACTTCAAGAAGTGCAAAAGGTTCAAATTCACAAATAGAAGTTAAAGCAAAAGATGGATCGTTTACAAAAACGTTAAATGAAGAGTCTAATTCATTTAGTATAGATGGAATATCATATAATGTACATACTACAGGGACTTGTGATATAACTTCAAAAGAAGATGTACAGCCTGTAGTTGATAATATGAAAAAGTTTGTAGAAGATTACAATAAGATAATGGATAAAATATATTCTCTTGTTACAGAAAAAGGAAATAAAGAGTATCCGCCACTAACAGAAGCTCAAAAGAAAGATATGAGTGAAGAAGAGATTGAAAGATGGGAAAAGAAAGCTAAAGAAGGATTATTAAGAAATGATTCTGAGATGAGAAGCTTTATGGACAAAATGCAAAATGCAATATTTGGAGATAATATGAAGTTTTTAATGGACTGTGGTTTAACTTCAAGTGAAGATTATACGAAAAAAGGTCAATTATCTTTAGATGAAGATAAGTTTAAAAAAGAACTTCAAAATAATAGCCAAAAAGTATATGATGCATTTGCAGGTGGAAATGATAGTGTTTTAGAAAAAATGAAAGATACTATGTATGATTATGTAGGAACATCATCATCTGTCTTTGCCAAAAAGGCTGGGCTTGAAAAAACTTCTTCAGTTGTAAATAATTTTTACTCAGAGCAAATAAAAAGACAGGAAGAAGCTATAAAACTGCTTCAAAGAAAAATGGATGATAGAGAAAATAAACTATACAAACAATTTGGTCAATTAGAAGCAAGTATGAATAAGCTTAATTCACAGATGAATTATTTTGCACAAATGTAAATTTAAAAGAGGTTAAATTATGATTGAACTTGCTAATAAATATAAAGATATATCATTAGATCTAATAAATAAGTTGAAAAATAAGGATGTAGAAGATATAAATGAACTTTTGGATATAAGACAAAATATTCTAGATGATGTTACGAATTCAAAACAATTCAAAGATATACTTTTAAAAGAAAATATACTTGATATAGATGAGACTATAAAGTCTTTATTAAAAAAACAGATAGAACATACAAAAGAAGAAATAAAAGAACACAATAGATCAAAAAAAGCTAGTATGTCCTATATTAACATAGGTAAAGAAAATTTAAATATTTTTAACAAAAAAGTGTAAAGTTTTTATAAATAGTTCCGATATATAATATTGTAAGCGATACTTGGCCAAGTAATTGCAATACAATAAAAAAAGACAAGGATGTCGTAAAAAACTAAGGAGAGTAAAATCATGAGAATAAACACTAATATGAATGCTATGATAGCAACTAACCAAATGAGCAAAAACACTGCTTTATCTGGAAAATCTATGGAGAAATTATCTACAGGATTAAGAATAACTAAAGCAGGAGATGACGCTGCAGGTCTTGCTATATCTGAGAAAATGAGAGCTCAAATAAAAGGTATGGAACAAGCAGATAGAAACGTACAAGATGGTATATCTATGGTACAAACTCAAGAAGGTGCTTTAGAAGAAGCTGGAAACATAGCTCAAAGAATGAGACAATTAGGAGTTCAAGCTGGAAACTCTACTTTAACAACTGAAGATAGAACTAAAATAAGCACAGAGTTAACTCAATTAAACGAAGAAATGGGTAAAATAGCTTCTGAAACTAAGTTCAACGGAAAAACTATATTAGATGGAACTAATGCTACTATGACTATACAAGCTGGTGCAAACCAAGAAACAAGAGCTATAGCTAATATAAACTTAAAAACTATACAAAATACATTAAGTTCAGCTGTTAAAGTTGGAACTGAAGCTGAAGCTACTGCATTAGTAACTGCTTTAGATACTGCATTAGAATCTATAAACGATGGAAGATCTAAATTAGGAGCTATCCAAAATAGATTAGAATACACTTCTTCTAACTTAACTACATCTTCTGAAAACTTATCAGCTGCAGAGTCTAGAATAAGAGACGTAGATGTTGCTAAAGAAATGGTTAACTTATCTAAGTTAAACATATTAAACCAAGCATCTCAAGCTATGGTTGCACAAGCTAAGCAACAACCAGAATCTGTAACTCAATTATTAAGATAATTATAATTAAGTTTTAAACTAAAGGGTAAAGCATATGCTTTACTCTTTATTTTTAAACTTAATTAAATTGAAAGGATATAATATTATGCTACTGAGTATAGTTATGATGATAAAAAATGAAGAAAAATATTTAGATACAACTTTAAAATCATTAGATCCTTTAATGAATAATATAAAGAGTGAACTTATAATTTTAGATACAGGATCAACTGATAGAAGTATTGAAATAGCTAAAAAATACACAGATAAAGTTTATTTTGAAAAATGGTATGATAACTTTGCTCAAATGAGGAACTTATCAATAAAACATGCAAGTGGAGAATGGATACTTGTATTAGATGCCGATGAAGAATTAGTAAACTGTGAAATTTTAATTGATTTCTTTAAAAATGGAGGACATAAAAAATATAATAGCGCATCTATAGAATTAACAAACATAATGTCAGAAGATAGAACCATTTTTAACAAAGCATCTATTGTTAGATTATTTAAAAAAGATAAAGATTTTAGATATGAAGGTGCGATCCATGAACAACCAATATACAAAGAACCTACATTTAACGATATAGCTAACTTTAATCACTATGGATATATGTATAAAAATGAAGAGGTTAAACAAAAAAAACTTAATAGAAATGAGAAGATTTTACTATCTGAATTAAAAGCCAATCCTAATAACCCTTACGTATGCTATCAGTTAGCTATGAACTATTCAGCTTTTGGAGAAAAAGAAGAGGCTCTTATTTATATGGAAAAGTGCCATGAAATATACAATAAGTCTAGAATTACATACTCATATGTAATTTCAGGGCTAGCAAAATTATATATTGAGTTAAATGAACACGAAAAATGTGAAAAGATATGCAAAGACTATATAAAAAATGATAATAAGAATATTGATATTTATTGTTATATTGCAATAAGCCAAAATAACCTTAAAAAATATAAGGAAAGCTTAGATAATTACAATAGATATTTGTATTTATTAGACAATTATGAAATATCAACTCAAGCTAATGACTTATATAGCGTATGCGATACCATAAGCTTTAGAGAAAACGCTAAACTAGATATGATTAATATATATTACAATTTAGGAATGTATGAAAAAGTTGAGATAGAATCAAAAAAAATAAACTCTAACCAAGCAAGTAAAATATATAATATATTGTTTATGAGTTTGGTGAAATTAAAAAAAGAATATGAAATAGTTAATATGTATATGAAAAAAGAATTAACTATTACTGAAAAAAATATATTTAAAAGTAGTATAGAAACTATGTTGTTAAACATACCTAAATCAGATAAAAAAAATTTGTTTAAAGTTTTTGCCAATATAGAAGATAATTATGGTTTACTTAATAAGATAAGACTAGGAGAAAAATTAAATTTAAATGAATTAATAATGATTTTAAGTGAAGAAAAAGAAAATTATTATGGGGATATAATTTACTTTGGATTTAAAGAATATGATTTGAATTTATTATTGGAAGAAATTGATTTTAATAAAATTGAAATGTATTTTGAATATTTAATTAATAATAGAAGAGATTTTATTTTAGATTTATATGAATACTTAATAAATCAAGAAACGACATTGGATATAAATAAGCTTAAATTTTATGTTCCTGCATTGAAGCAAATGTTGATATATGGAAATTTGGAAGACGAAAAATATATAAACTTATTTTTAATGTATATAATGTATGGTTATGACTATTTGAGATTAATTTATAATGATAAATTAAATGAAGATGAATTAGTAGAATTTATAAATGATAAAGATCAAAAGCTAATAATAAATATAGTTAGAGCTCAAAGAATTAAAGAACTTGATAAAATTAAATATTTAAAAATAATGAAAAGTTTATTAATATCTAATATTAATTATAGAAAAGGATTAGAATTTTTAATTTTAAATTTTGAAAAAGACTTTAATGAAGATTTAGATATGAAAATTTTAAAAAAACAATTTAAATCTATGATTGAGTTAAGTATAAATCAAGGAAATATAAAAGAAGCAGAACAATTATTAATAGAAAATGAATTCATGTTTGAAAATGACATACAAATTTTAAATATAAAAGCTATTATAAAAATATCAACACAAGATTTTAAAGAAGCAGAATGTATATTAAAACAAGCATATATGCTTGATGTTTCAAATCTTGATACTATTTTTAATATAGCATATGTAAAAGAATGTTTAATGGATATAGAAGAGGCTGAAGCTTTTTATAAAAAAATAATAAAAGATTCAACAGATTTTGAATTGTTAAGTATATGTAAGAATGAAATTGATAAATTAAATGAAAATTATAAAGATTTGATACTAATATATCAAATTAAAAATGATATAGATTTATATAAATTTATAGAATTTAAAATTGGAAAAAACCTAACTAAGGATAATATGATTGAATATATAAAAAATTTCAATGGAGAAACAAAAGATGATGTAATAGTATTTATATCTATATGTTATAGATTTTTTAGAACAATACAAAACTATGAATTTGATTTATCGTATGAAACATTTAAAAATATATTATATAAAAATAAAAAACTCTTAAAGATATTAGATAAAGCATTTATAAAAAGACAACCTTTCTTTTTAAGGAATATAATACAAATTTTATTAAAGTTAGATTTAATAG
>NZ_JAWDJM010000191.1:0-15654 GCF_032465715.1 Paraclostridium sp. MRS3W1
TAACAATACTACGTAAAAGTTAAAAGGAGTTTACTTAATGAAAACTATAGCTGTAGTGACAGATGGGATGTCAAAATTAGAATTATTTTTAAATAAAAATATAGAGTTGATTTTTAAAGATAAAGTAAAAATTAAAAACTATTACCTTAACAAATTATCAAATAAGGAAATAATTAAAGGTGATGTAGTTCTTGCAATGATAGATGACAGAGCTTTAAGGATAAAAGAATATGTTAAAGATACTAAAAAAATAATAAAAATAAATAGAAGTATAAAACAAAAAGATGTCTATAAGTTATTTTCTTTACCAGAAGGAATAGATGTATTAGTTGTAAATGATAATGAATCTACTGTGCTTGAAACAATATCTACTTTATACAATGTAGGTATAAATCATTTAAATTTCATACCTTATGATTCAAATAAAGAATATAAAGATATAAAGGTTGCAGTTACTCCAGGAGAAGTCAACTTAGTTCCTAGTTATATTGATGAAGTAATTGATCTTGGGCATAGACACATAGATAGTTCTACATTTTTACAAATAATAGCTAAATTAAATATAGATGATAAAGATGTTACAGAAAGACTAATGAAATACTCAGATGAGGTAATTAGTTTATATTCTGGAGTAAACACTAAATATAAAGAACTTACTATAAAAAACGAAGAGCTGAGCTCAATAATAAATTTATCTAGTAATGGAATGGCTGTCATATCAAATAAAGAAGAGATATTAATTTGCAATCAAAGTTTAAAAAATATATTAGATATTGAAGATTCGTTAGTAGGTAAAAAAATAAGTGAAATAAAAAGCAAAGATATTAGATTTATTTTTGATTTAGATAAAGTAAAAGATGAAGTTATAAATTATAAAAACAAATATTTAAATATAAACAAATATGATATAGAAAGTTTTGGAAAAGTTACAGGGTCGTATTACTGTATTCAAGAAATAACTTATATAAAAAAGTTAGAACAAAACTTAAGTAAAAAATTAAGAGATAAGGGACAAGTTGCTAGATATAATTTTAATGATATAAAAACTGAATCAATCAAGATGAAAAAATCAAAAGATTTAGGTAAAAAGATTTCAAAATCAGATTATACAGTTTTAATTACAGGGGAAAGTGGAACGGGAAAAGAGTTAATGGCACAATCTATACATAATGAATCATTAAGATCTAAACAGCCATTTATAGCTATAAACTGCGCAGCTATGCCAGAAAATTTATTAGAAAGTGAATTATTTGGATATGAAGAAGGTGCATTTACAGGAGCTTTAAAAGGTGGGAAAAAAGGGTTATTTGAACAAGCTCATAACGGAACTATATTTTTAGATGAAATAGGGGATATGCCAATATATTTGCAAACTAAACTACTTAGAGTTCTCCAAGAAAATCAAGTTATGAGAGTTGGAGGAGAAAGTGTAATTGATATTGATGTTAGAGTTATAGCTGCAACCAATAAAAATTTATTAGAAATGATAAGACAAGAAAAATTTAGAGCAGACCTATATTATAGGATAAATGTATTACCTATAAATATTCCATCTTTAAGAGAACGAAAAGAAGATATATCTATGATGCTAAATTATTTTATGAAAAAGAAAAGGCATATAAGTGATGAAGCTAAAGAAATTTTAAATAAATATCCATGGCCAGGAAATATTAGAGAGCTAAAAAACACAGCTATGTACATTGATATAATGTGTATGGATGATAAAGTTAAAACTTGTGATTTACCACATAATCTTACTAATATGAAAATTGATTATAGTCAAGAAATTAAGATTTTAAAAGATAAAACAAATATAGATAAATCAAGAAAAGTTATGAGTCTTATAAGAGAAGAAAATTTATTAAATAAATGTGTGGGAAGAAATACAATCGTTAATAGATTAAACGAGGAAGGCATGATTATAACTGAAGGTGAGGTTAGAGGCATTTTAAGTATATTGAAAGAATTAGACTTAATAAACTCTGAAGTAGGAAGAAGAGGAAGTGAACTAAGCGAAAAAGGAATTTGTATATTAGATAGTCTTTAATAGGCAATGAAATAGGAAGATAAAAATTCCTAATTAACCTATTAAGTTGAAAGATTTATTAAATTTAAAAGATATCATTAGTAAAAAAATTTTATTAATAAAAATAGTTTAAATAATGAAACAGTTAAAAACACTAATGAAATTGAGAACGATTTCTTTGATTTAAATTTAAAATTAAAATAAAAATAGTTTTGGCATGCTACTTGCTTTATAAAAAGGCAGTAGCATTTTTTTATTTTAAAATTTAAATTATAGGAGTGAATAAAATGACAAACAAGAAATATCCAGTAGTTGGTATATCAGGAAGTTTATTAATTGATGAGGGCGGTATGTTTCCGGGATACGAAAGAGCTTATGTAAACAATGACTATGTTCAATCAGTAGCTATGTGTAAAGCTATACCATATATAGTTCCAATGGTATATGATGATGAACTAATAAAGGAGCAAGTATCTAATATAGATGCACTAATTCTATCTGGGGGGCACGATGTGAATCCTTTAATGTGGAACGAAGAACCACATATAAAATTAGGCGGGATAATGCCAAAGAGAGATACTTTTGATATGAAATTATTAAAATTTGCATTAGAAATGAAAAAGCCAATATTAGGTATCTGTAGAGGAGAACAAATATTAAATGTATGTGAAGGCGGAGATTTATACCAAGACTTATCTTTAATTGAAGGTTCTTATATAAAACATAATCAAGAACATTTATCAAATGTACCTACTCACACAGCTCAAATTAAAGAAGGTACAAGATTATATGAAATATTAGGAGAAAAAGAAGTATTAGTAAATAGTTTCCACCACTTAGGAGTAAAAAATATAGCTCCAGGATATATCGTATCTGCGACTGCAAAAGATGGTTTAGTTGAAGCTATAGAAAAAGAAGGGGAAGATTTTGTGATAGGAATACAATGGCATCCAGAAATGATGACTAAAGATTGCTCAAAAATGCAAAAAATATTTATGGCATTAGTAAAAGAAGCATCAAAGTAAAAATAAATTTTAGCATAATATAAATACACTGGGAGGAATTAAAGTGGAGAAAAGTATGAAGTTAGGGTTTTGGAGTATTGTATTACTAGGTATAAATGCAATTATAGGTTCTGGTATATTTGGGCTTCCAGGTGAAGCTTATTCAAATATAGGTCCAGCAAGTATATTAATTTTAGGATTTTGTATGATTTTAGCGGTATCTATTGCACTATGCTTTGCAGAAGCAGGAAGCTGGTTTGACGAAGATGGAGGACCTTACCTTTATGCTAAAGAAGCATTTGGTGACTTTATAGGATTTGAAGTTGGATTTATGAAATGGATAGTAAGTATGATTGCATGGGCTACTATGGCAAATTTCTTTGCAGTTACATTATCTTCAGTATGGCCTCAAGCAGCTGATCCATTAACTAAAAACATAATAATTGGAGTTTTAGTAATAGTACTTGGAGCTATAAACTTAATGGGAATGAAGCAATCTAAAAAGTTAAATAATATAATGACTGTAGGAAAATTAGTTCCATTAATATTATTTATAGCTGTAGGAATATTTTTTATAAAAGGTGCAAACTTTAAACCATTTTTAATAATACCTCAAGGGCAAACGACTTCATCAGCGTTTGTTGCTGTAAGTATATTATTATTTTATGCATTTACAGGATTTGAGTCTTTAGCTGTTGCAGCAAAAGAAATGGAAGACCCTAAGAAAAATGTACCAAAAGCTTTGGTTATGGTAATGTTTGTCGTTTCTGTAGTATATGTACTTGTATTAGCTATAAGTATAGGTGTTTTAGGAGAAGGATTAAGAGGTGCAGCTAACCCAGTTGCTGATGCAGCTACTAAGATTATGGGTCCTGTAGGTGGATATATAATTACAGTTGGTACAATAATTTCTGTCGGTGGTATAAATATTGCATCATCTATATTTACACCAAGATCAGCTAAAGCTTTAGTTGACCAAGGGCTAATGCCAAAATCTATGGGTAAAACTAATAAAAATGAAGCTCCATATATAGCTATAATAGTATCTGTTATAGGTACTTTAATAATAGCTTGGTCAGGTTCATTTACAACTTTATCACAAATTAGTGTTGTATCTAGATTTATTCAATATATACCTACTTGCTTAGCTGTTTTAATATTTAGAAAAAAATATGCAGGTAAAGAAATAAACTTTAAAATACCTGGAGGAGCATTTGTTCCAATATTTGCAGTTATAGTAAGTTTAATATTATTAGTAAAAGCTGGAATTGACTCTCCTATGAAAATAGTATGGGGGCTTGGAGGAATGATAGTAGTAGTCCCAATTTATTTTTATATGAGCAAAGTGTATTCAAAAAAATGTAATGGAAATAAAGAAATTATAAGAGATTAAATTATATATATTAACCCTATGTCAAAAAATACGACATAGGGTTAAATTTATTGTGAATAAATTGAAAAACGCTATTTAGATAAATTGAGTATATAAATAAAGTGTAATATAATTAAATTAATTATATTACACTTTATTTAGTTTTAGGGGAGGTAACTTTATGAAAACTTGGGAAGAAGTAGTTGAATTTCATGGACATGAGTGTCCAGGTCTTGCAATTGGGTACGCAGTATCAAAAGCTGCACAAAAATATTTAGACATTGACTTTTCAAATGATGAAGAAATAGTCTGTATAGCTGAAAATGATGCTTGTGGATTAGATGCTATTCAAGTTATGTTAGGTTGTACAATAGGGAAGGGAAACTTATTAATAAGACTTAGAGGCAAAAGTGTATATCACTTTTACAATAGAAAAAATAAAAAATCTGTAAGATTGGTCTTAAAGTTAAAACCGAATAATTTAGACAGAGATGAGTATAAGAAATATTACTAAACTCTAATCCAATGGATTTATTTGAATTTATGGAGACTAATATAGAAATTCCAGAAAAGGCAAGGATTTTTGTATCAGAAATTTGTGAAATATGCGGAGAAAAAGCATCAGAACAATTCATACGCCTTCAAGGTGGAAAAAAAGTTTGTATAGATTGTTATAGTGATTATAAAAGATTTTTTTAAACAGTAAGTTTTTGGAGACTTTACAGGGAATTTATTATATAGAACTATAACATTTTTAACTATAAACTTGTTATTAGGAATAGTTGCATATTTATATATGAGCAAAGTATAAAAATTAATGATGAAAAATATTTAATTATAAAAAAAGTTTAATAAATAAATATAAATAAAAAAGATAGATTTGAAATTTCAAATCTATCTTTTTTATTTACATATAAAGAAATGGTATAAAAGAATATGCAACTACTATTAAGATAAATGCAATAGCCAATAAGCTGACTTTTTTATAAAGCATTATAATCGCTATATATTCACGAATTAATGCACTAGGTAAAAAATAAAATGCAGTAGGCGCTCCAACTCCATTTGCTTTTAGTCCTGCTTTTCTTGCATAAATTGACGCTCTGAAAACATGATAATTATTTGATACAAATATACATGAGTAATTCTTAGATATATTATTCATTATATTTTTTGAAAACTTCATGTTTTCATAAGTGGTAGTAGACTTATCCTCAACTAAAATATCTAATTCGGGGATACCTTGTGATACAAGATATTTTTTCATAGCAATGGCTTCAGGAACTATCTCATCAGAACCTTGACCACCTGATACAACTATTTTTGTGTGATTTCCTTTTGATAATTGTTGACTATAAATTTCAATTCCTTTATCAAGTCTACTTTTTAATAAAGGAGGAACCTTATCTCCAATAAGACCTGACCCTAAGACTATTACATAGTCTAAATTTTTATTTACAGGTAGCATTTGATAAGCATATGAGTAAACTAAGTAACTAAAGAATAAAAATACAAAATATATTGCAAACAAAATTATTGTAAGTATAGTTGCATATGCATAGGTATTTAACTTAGATCCGTGAAATATTAAAAGTAAGCTTAAAGAAACTATAAGTAAAACATTTACTCCTAAAATTAAGGATAGTAAATTTGCTAAACGTCTACCTTCTTTGTGCTTCATTATATATCCATTTTTTATAAGAAAAAAACCAATCACAATTATAGATAATGGTATGACTGCATAAACGGCAAAAATACTTAGTAACCTGATTGTATCGAACATATCTGATAAATACATAACTAATAAAATAAAAATCCTAAAGAACCGAAAGTTAATAAAATACCTGCAAAGAAATTTCTACTATCTTGTCTGAATAGAAAAATTCCATATAAAAAAGAAGCTAAAATTATTAATATATAAATATACATATAAAAATCCTTTCTAAAAAAGTTTTAATAAATATTATTTTACAATGAAATGAAAGAATTTTGTAATTACAAATTTGTAAGTTAGGATATAGAGTGTTTTTTTAGACATTTATAATGTAATATCTTTAAAAAAATAAAATTTAGTAAAATTTTTGATTAAAAAAATACTAAAATAAAAAATTTTATTTCATATATTTTAATAAATAAAACAAGTAATTTTAGGAGGAAAACTAGATGAGTTTAAAAGAGTTATTTGAGTCAGGGTATAGCTTTGAACAAGAATTTTACAAGTCCGATTTAGCATATCAAGAAAAAGCTAAAGATTATAGAGATAATATGAAAATAACACAAGATACTATAGAAAAAATTAAATCAATTGATAAAGAAATTAATATACTTGGATTTTCAGAATTATGGTGTCCTGATTGTCAAATAAACTTAACTGTAATAGATTATATAACAAAGCTAAATCCAAATATAAGATTAAAACTTCAAAGCAGAGAAGGGCATGAAGAGATAATAAAAGAACACAGTGATGATGGTAGGGTAAAAATACCTATATTTATATATTTAGACAGTAATTTTGAAAAGTTTGGATCATTTATAGAATTTCCAAGCAATGTTAGGGATGTTGAGTTTGGAGACAATCAGGTAGAAAAAATAAAGACTAAAAAATTATATAGAAAAGGAAGTTATATGGAACAAACTATAATAGATTTTTTAAATAGTATAAATTAAATAAGTTAAATCTACCGTAAAATTGATTTTAAATTTGCGGTAGGTTTTGAAAATTTAAACAAAATTTAACTTTTTCTGAAAATTTGACAAATTATTTAAGTTTTATATAGACAATTAAAAATAAAACGTGTATTATTAGAATAATTTATTTAAAAATAAAAACTTTAAAGCCTTTTTACTTTAATAAATTAAAGGTATTAAGTATAGGGAGGACATAAATGGGGCTAATAGATTACAGTATAAAAAATAAACAATCAGAGTTGGTTTTAAAAAATGCAAATATAGTTAATGTATTTTCCAATGAAATAATAAAAGCTGATGTTGCAATAGAAAAAGGTATAGTAGTCGGCATAGGAAGTTACGATGGAATAAACAATATAGATTTAAATGGAAAATATATAACTCCAGGATTTATAGATCCTCACGTTCACATAGAGTCATCCATGGTTTCTCCAGCAGAGTTTGCAAAAGCTATAGTACCTATGGGGACAACAACTATAGTAACGGACCCTCATGAGATAGCTAATGTTTGTGGGTTAGAAGGAATAGAATACATATTAAAATCAAGTGAAGAATTACCTTTATGTGTTTATTCTATGCTACCATCTTGCGTTCCAGCAACGGATTTTGAAAATTCAGGAGCTAGATTAGAAGCTATAGATTTAGAAAAGTATATAAATCATGACAGAATACTTGGACTTGGGGAGATGATGAACTATCCAGGTGTTATTAATCAAGATAAGATAGTTACAGATAAATTAGAATTAGCAAGAAGATATAAAAAATATATAGATGGGCATATACCAAATATAAGTAATGAAGGACTAAATGGATACATATTAAGTGGAATAAGCACAGACCATGAATGCTCAACTGTTGAAGAAATGATTGAAAAGATACGCCTAGGGATGTATGTAATGATTAGAGAAGGTTCAGCTGCTAGAAATTTAGAGACTTTAATAAAAGGGGTTAACATTAACAACTATCAAAGATGTTTATTCTGTACAGACGACAAACATCCACAAGACATACTTAAAAATGGACATATAGATAATAATATAAGATTAGCAATTAAAAACAATATAGATCCTATTATAGCTATAAAAATGGCGACTATAAATGTTGCAAATTGTTATAATTTGCAAAATATAGGAGCTATTGCACCAGGATATATAGCTGATATAGTTGTTGTAGATAATTTAGAAGAGTTTAATGTATTAGAAGTTTACAAAGATGGGAAGTTAGTTGGAAAAGATAAAAAAGCATTGTTTGAAACTAGAGAAATAGAAAATTCAAATGTTACAAATACTGTAAATATAGATAAGCTTACTAAAGAAGATTTAAAAATAAATCTAGAAAAAGATATAGCTAATGTTATAGGGCTACTTCCACATAATCTAGTAACAGAGAAACTTATAAGAAAAGTAGATGTTGAAAATGGAGTATTTAAATTTAATCAAAATGTGGATATATTAAAACTTGTAGTAATTGAAAGACATACTAATAAAAAGAGCATAGGCTTAGGACTTGTAGAAAACTTTAAATTGAAAAATGGAGCAATAGCGTCTACTGTAGCACATGATTCTCACAATATAATTGTTGTTGGAGATAATGATGAAGATATTATTAACGCTGTTGATGAAATTAAAAAAATTGGAGGCGGTTTATCTATATCTTCTAATAATAAAATTTTAGGAAGTTTAAGTTTACCTATAGCAGGTCTTATGAGTGACAAAGATATAAACTATGTAAGTGAAAATTTAGAAAATATGTTATCTATAGCATACGAAAAGTTAAATGTTAGTAAAGATATTGAACCATTTATGACGTTAGCATTTTTAGCACTTCCAGTAATTCCACATATAAAGATTACTGATAAAGGGTTATTTGACGTAGATAATTTTAAATTTATAGAAATATAAAAAATGGCAATTAAAATATATAGTTAGATAAAAGGCTGTACCAAAGAAGTTAAAACTTTGATACAGCCTTTTTATATAGTTTAAAGTCTCATTTTAATGTGAGGAATTCCACACTCATCATATATATCTGAAATTTCTTTAAATCCAAGAGAAGAATATAGATTTTTAATATATTCTTGAGCAGAAATTGTTATATTATTTTCATTTAGCTCTGTTTTTATAAAGTTTATAGCATGGTGCATCATTTCTTGGGCAATCTTTTTACCTCTATGGTCTTTTAAAACTAACACACGTCCTATAGATGTATCTGTATATGGACTAAATGTTTTTGGAATTATCCGAGCATAAGCAATTACTACATTTTCTTCTTCAAGAAATATATGATAACAATTTTTGTCAACATCGTCGAAGTCATTTTCTTGGAAGATTTTCTGTTCGCATCCGAATACCTCATACCTAGCTTTTGCTATTTCATAAAATTCATTTACATTTAAATCCTTAAAATGTTTTACTTTATACATAAATATAACCTCCTAAAAATTTTTAAAGAATATCTTGTAAAGTGTATTCACTTAATTTGCTTTTAAATGATATTAAAGCTTCGTTTAAAATAGGTTTTAATTTGCAACGTTTTGTAAGGTTACAAGTATTGTTTTCTTTAGAAAAACATTCTACTATATTCAAATTGTCCTCTGTTATATCAAGCAGTTTTCCTAAGTTTATATATTTTGGATCCATAACTAGTTTTATTCCACCGTTACGTCCTTTTGTGGATAATATATAGTTGTTTTTTGCTAATTTATATACAATTTTTTTTATATGATGAGTAGATAAGCAAAGTATATCGGATAGTTCATCTACTGTAAAAAGTTCATTTGGATGGTTACCTAAATAAATAAGTATTCTAAAGCTATAGTCAGTAAATTTTGATAAGTACATAATTCACTCCTTTTTTTAATAATTTAATATAGTAGTATTATTATATTAATTAAATACTATTAAACACAAGAGTAAATACAAAATTTAAATTAAATAAATTTTTATTTTATAAAATTAATAAAAATGTAACATATGTTACAGATAAAAAGAAAAATAAGGAATATAATGTGTATATAAAATAAACATTTAAAAATTGGAGGAATAATTATGGAAAATAAAATGTTTTGTTTTCAATGTCAAGAAACAGCAGGCTGTACAGGATGTACAAAATTTGGAGTTTGTGGGAAATCACCAGATTTAGCTAGAATGCAGGACTTATTAATATACGTAACTAAAGGATTATCAGAAGTTACAACAAGACTTAGAGAAGAAGGAAAAGAAGTAAGTGGTGAAGTAGATCACTTAATAACTATAAATTTATTTACTACTATAACAAATGCAAATTTTGATGATGAAATATTCTATATAAGAGTAAAAGAAACTTTAGAAACAAAAGAAGCATTATTATCTAAATTAAATAATAAAGAAAATTTATCAGAAGCTGCATTATGGACTGCAAACTCAAATGAAGAAATGGATGAAAAGTCAACTAAGGTTGGAGTTTTAGCAACTAAAGATGAAGATATAAGAAGCTTAAGAGAATTAATAATATATGGATTAAAAGGTTTAGCAGCATACATGAAGCATGCTAATGCATTAGGATATGATGATGAAAAAATAAATGCTTTTATGCAATCAACTTTAGCTAAGACTTTGGATGAAAACTTAAGTGTAGATGAATTAATAGGATTAACTTTAGAAACTGGTAAAGTTGGAGTAGACGGAATGGCTTTACTTGATAGCGCAAATACAGGAACTTATGGACATCCAGAAATAACTAAAGTTGATATAGGAGTTAGAAATAACCCAGGAATACTTATATCAGGACATGATTTAAAAGACTTAGAACTATTATTAAAACAAACAGAGGGAACTGGAGTAGATGTATATACTCACTCAGAAATGCTTCCAGCACACTACTATCCAGCATTTAAAAAATATTCTCACTTTGCAGGAAATTACGGAAATGCTTGGTGGAAACAAAAAGAAGAGTTTGAAAGCTTTAATGGACCAATATTAATGACTACAAACTGTATAGTACCACCAAAAGATACTTACAAAGATAGAATATACACTACAGGAGCTGCTGGATTTGCAGGAGTTAAACATATAAAAGGTAAGAGTGAAGACGATAAAGATTTCTCAGAAATAATAGAACAAGCTAAAAACTGTCAACCTCCTACAGAAATAGAAAGAGGGGAAATAGTTGGAGGATTTGCACATAATCAAGTATTTGCATTAGCAGATGCAGTAGTAGATGCAGTGAAAAGCGGAGCTATAAAGAAATTCTTCGTTATGGCAGGATGTGACGGAAGAGCTAAATCAAGAAACTACTATACAGAATTTGCAGAGGCACTACCAAAAGATACCGTGATTTTAACTGCAGGATGTGCAAAATATAAGTACAATAAGTTAAACTTAGGAGATATAAATGGAATACCTAGAGTATTAGATGCAGGACAATGTAATGACTCATACTCATTAGCACTTATTGCATTAAAACTTAAAGAAGTATTTGAATTACAAGATATAAACGAATTACCAATAGCATTTAATATAGCATGGTATGAACAAAAAGCAGTAATAGTATTACTATCACTATTATACTTAGGGGTAAAAAATATACACCTAGGACCAACATTACCAGCATTTTTATCACCAAATGTAGCTAAAGTATTAGTTGAAAACTTTGGTATAGGCGGAATAACAAATGTTGAAGATGATTTAAAAATGTTCTTAGGATAATTTTATAGAAAAGGATAGTTTTACTTATTGTAAAGCTATCCTTTTTTTATAATAAAGAGCTATGTAAGCGTGATATATATTTTTATATTAATTAATAGAATGATTCAAATATTATAAAAATATAATTAAAATATTAATTATATAGCTATATTTTAAAAAAATTGTGAAATACTAACATTGTTATTAAAATTTCACAAGGAGGAATTTTTATGGAAAATAATATGGCTATGGAATACCCAATGTTTTGTTATCAATGTGAGCAGACTGCTGGTGGCAAGGGTTGTACTAAGGTAGGGGTTTGCAGTAAAACACCAGAAATTGCAGCTCTTCAAGACTTGTTAATATATCAAATTAAAGGAATAAGTTGTTATGCAAAAGAGTTAATAGATAAAGGGGAAAAGATAGATAAGGACATTGTAAGCTTTGTTGAAAACTCTTTATTTACCACTCTTACTAATGTAAACTTTGATGGAGATGTTCATGAAAAAATGCTTAGACAATCTCAAGAAATAAAGCAAAGTCTAAGAAGTAGAGTTTCAAGTTGTTCTAATTGCTGTGAACAAGCTGAATATAACTTAAGTGATACTAGGGACCAAATGTTAAAAGATGCTAAGCGTGCAGGAATAATGTATGATCAAAATTTAGATCCAGATATAAGAAGTTTAAGACAAACAATAATATATGGTTTAAAAGGAATATCTGCATATGGACATCAAGCTAGAGAATTAGGTTATTTTAACGATCAAGTTGATGAATTTTATTTTAGAGCATTAGCTGCGACAACAGATGATAAATTATCGGTTAATGACTTAATAACATGGACTCTAAGAACTGGTGACATGAGCGTTGCAGTTATGCAAAAACTAGATGAGGCAAACACAACTATATATAAAAATCCTTCTCCTCATAAAGTAAATGTCCACATTAAAAAAGGTCCATTTATTATAGTTTCAGGACATGATTTAAAAGATTTAGAAATGATTTTAAAACAAACTGAAGGAAAAGGAATAAACATTTATACTCATGGAGAAATGATACCATGTCATGGGTACCCAGAACTTAATAAATATCCTCATTTAGCAGGAAATTTTGGTGGTGCTTGGCAAGATCAGCAAAAAGAGTTTGATAATATACCAGGGTGTATTTTAATGACTACAAACTGTCTTATGAAGCCTAGAGATTCATATAAGGATAGAATATTTACTACGAGTGTAGTTGGATGGGATGGAGTAAAATACATAGGCAAAACTGCTGATGGAGAAAAAGATTTTAGTGAGATTATAAATAAGGCATTAGAATTAGGTGGATTTAAAGAAGATCAAGAGCCACACGAAATTTTAGTTGGATTTGGTCATGATGCCACTTTAAGTAATGCTCCAGCTATAATTGATGCTGTAAAATCAGGTAAATTAAGACATTTCTTCTTAATTGGAGGGTGTGATGGAGCAAGACCTGGAAGAAATTATTATACAGAATTTGCTCAAAAAGTACCTAAAGACTGCATAATACTTACGCTAGCTTGTGGTAAGTATAGATTTAATAAATTAGATTTTGGAGAAGTTGCTGGATTGCCAAGACTTTTAGATGTAGGACAATGCAATGATGCTTACTCAGCTGTAAGAATTGCTTTAGCTTTAGCTGATGCGTTTGACACTGATGTAAATAGCTTACCACTATCTATAATTTTATCTTGGTATGAGCAAAAAGCAGTAGCAGATTTATTAGCTCTATTGTCTTTAGGAATAAAAGGAATATACTTAGGACCATCAATACCGGCATTTTTAAGTCCTAACGTACTTCAATATTTGGTAGACACATTTAACTTACAAACTATAAGTACTCCAGATAAAGATTTAGCATCTTGCTTAGAAGTTCCATCTAAGTAAATCAATTGAATGTAACTGGAGTTACGTAAATTTATTTATATAAAATTTATAATATATACAATATAATGTTAAAAAATTAAAAAATACTATTTCAAAATTAAAATAAAAATAAAAGGAGACAAAAATATGAAAGCATTTGTAGATAGAGATGGTTGTATAGGATGTCAAGCGTGTGCAGGAACTTGCCCAGAGGTATTTAGTATGGATGACGATAATATATCAGTACCTATAAAAGAAGATATACCTGAAGACGTATTAGATTCAGCAAAGGATGCTAGAGATGGTTGTCCTGTTTCTGTTATAAGCATAAAATAATTTATAAAAAGGAGAGATTACTATGATAACTAAAGATACTATAATAGCAGATATAATAAAATCTAAACCTAATGCAGCACAAATACTTATGAATTATGGAATGGGATGTATAGGATGCCCCTCAGCTCAAATGGAAAAGTTAGAGCAAGCATGTGAAATACATGGATTAGATTTAGAAAAAATATTAAAAGAATTAAATGAAGCATAATTACAAAAGGGTTACCAGTTTATTTGGTAATCCTTTTATTTAATGTAGTTTATATTAAATAGTGTAACCAGCGTTACAGAAAATAAAAATTAAATATTATATAATCTATATATAGAAAGTTAAGAAAAATAAAATTTAAAAAGTGTATTTAAAATACTTATTTAAAATAAAGATTTAATAAATAAAGGAGGTTTTATTATGAGCTTATTTTTAGGAAAAATTCACTACTGGTTATTTAATAAAATACTTTGGTTTGAAGATTTAGAAAGAGAAATAATAAATTTAGCAGAGGCTGAAGGACTAGACATAGAAAAGCTAACTAAACAAATAAATTTAAAGTATGGAGAAAAATTAGAAAACAACAAATTAGAAGATATTATTGATACAGGAAATATACATGGATGGCTGCAAGAAAAAATACACTCATCAGAAGGAAGAATGGCATCGTGGACATCTAAAATTTTAGAAGATAATCCAGACTCATTAAAAAAAATAGAAAATATTTATAGAAATCAAGGGGTAAAAGCTGGTAAGGAATTAAGTTCTGTAAAAAATATTACTAATGCAAAAGAAATATATAATAGTATAAATGATTATATATTAGATGGAATGCCATGTGATAGAGTAAATGAAGTAATCGTTTTAGAAGATGATGTCGTAAGATGGAAACGAAGAATATGTGTGCATAAGGAAATATGGGAAAATGAGAATGTAGATGTTAATATATTTTATAATCTTAGAGATTTATGGATAGTATCATTTGTAAAGACCATAAATAATGATTTTGAATATACAAAAACTGATGATGAGAATTATGTAATCAAAAGAATATAAAAATTAAAAATAGTAACTTATGTTACAGATTCAAAATAAATTAAACTATATAATGTGTATATAAAATAAACATTTATAAAATTGGAGGAAATATTATGGAAAATAAAATGTTTTGTTTTCAATGTCAAGAAACAGCTGGGTGTACAGGATGTACAAAATTTGGAGTATGTGGAAAATCACCAGATTTAGCTAGAATGCAGGATCTTTTAATATATACAACTAAGGGATTATCAGAGGTTACAACAAGACTTAGAAAAGAAGGTAAAAAAATAAGCAGCAATGTAAATCATTTAATAACTATAAATTTATTTACGACTATAACTAATGCAAACTTCGATGATGAAGTATTTTATGCAAGAGTAAAAGAAACATTAAAAACAAAAGAAGATTTATTATCTCAATTAAGCAATAAGTCTAATTTATCAGAAGCTGCATTATGGAATGCAAGTTCAAATGCAGAAATGGATGTTAAGGTAAGTATATTAAGTAAAATTAAAGATGCAATATTAGGAAGTGGAAAAGAGTTAACAAATGATGATATAAATAAATTATTAGATGAAAAGTCAACTAAAGTCGGAGTCTTAGCAACTAAAGATGAAGATATAAGAAGCTTAAGAGAATTAATAATATATGGAT
>NZ_JAWDJM010000192.1:0-4802 GCF_032465715.1 Paraclostridium sp. MRS3W1
TTTTTAATTCTTTGCTATAATATATGAAGATTTTTTATCAAAGGTGTTATTTTTTCTACAAATTACTTTAATTTTCACACATTAAAATACAAATAAAAAAAGAAAGCATAGCTTTCTTTTTTTATTAATGTGAATTTTCATCTACATTTGTCTGATTTATACATTCTTTGTAAGAGTCATTAAAAAATCTATACTTTATACTCTTAATATCATCTAGTATATATCTATGTTTGATACTATTTGTGTCAAACTTACAAATTTTAAATGAATATTCTATAAATAATCCAAATACTAAGGTAGTTATTACTGTACCTATCCCAACACTTCCCCCTAGTATAAATCCAAATATAAGAGCAAACATTTCTATACATGTTTTGATTGTTTTAACTGGTCTTTTTGTTTTTTTATGAAGAGCTACCATTAACCCATCTCTTGGTCCACTTCCATAACCAGCTCCTATATAAATTACACAACCAATACCTATAATAAACATCCCTATAAATAACATTATAAATCCAATAACTATATTTGTTGATACAGGGATTATATTATTTATCATAAAAAAGTCCATAAATATTCCAATTAAAAACATATTTAAAATTGTTCCGACACCTAAATTTTCACCTAAAAACATATCTACGATAACAACTATTATTCCAAGTAGCATACTTGCCTGCCCCATAGTAATTCCTAAATTTTTTGATAATCCATGATGAAATGCATCCCAAGGTGATAATCCTAAATTGGCCTGTATAGTTAAAACTATTCCAATTGAACAAACAAATAAACCTATAACTAACCGTATAAAGTTTTTCATTCCATGCTTCATTATATTCGCTCCTCTATTTTGATTTAAACTATAACAAAACCTCCATTAGGACTTATAATTTGTCCTGTTAAAAAATCTGAATTGCTACTTGCTAAAAATAATGCACACTGTGCTATATCATTAGGTGTGCCAAGCCTCATTAAAGGTGTTTCTTCTTTTAGCATTTCAAGAGTATCATCTGATATATTGTCTAACATATCTGTTTTTATAACTCCTGGAGCAATACAATTCACTTGAATATTTGAAGGACCTAACTCTTTTGCTAGCGCCTTAGTCATTCCAATTATAGCAGCTTTACTAGTAGAGTAATGAACCTCATAAGATCCACCAACCATTCCCCATATAGACGATATATTTATTATCTTTCCACTCATTTGAGGTATCATATATTGTAAAGCTTTTTGAGTTGTAAAAAATACACTATTTAGGTTTGTATTTATTACCTCGCTCCATTCTTCATAGCTTATGTCTGTAAATAAATTGGTTCTACTAATGCCTGCATTATTAACTAAAACGTCTATGCTTTCAAATCTTCCAATGCAATAGTTTACCATGAAATTTACTTCTTCTTTTTTTGAAACATCTGCTTTATATGTATCTACTGACAACCCTCTACTTTTTAAATCATTATATAGTTCTAAAGCTTCTTTCTCTGAATTATTATAATTTATTAATACATTATAATCATTTTCAGCAAACAAAGTAGCTATAGCTTTGCCTATTCCTCTAGATGCACCTGTAACTAATGCTGTTTTTTTATTCATCAACCTCTCCCTTTCACATAAAATTTCAATATTCAATCACTATTATATATGAATACCTATTATAATAAAAGAAATATAGTATAAGTATTAAAAAAACATACTAAAGCCAAAATAAGAATTTGGCTTTAGTATGTTTTTAGTCATATATCATTTTTTTAGTCATCCCACCATCAACAATTATATTACATCCGTTTATAAAATCATTTTCATAATGTGTTAAAAATAAGCATGTATTTACTATGTCTTTTGGTTTACCTACTCTTCCTGATGGATGAATTTTATGATCACTTTCACTTAATCCCTCATAGTCCTGAGTTTCTATCCATCCAGGACTTATTGCATTAACTGTTATTGGAGTATTCGATAATGATATAGCCATTGTATTAGTTAAAGATATAAGTCCACCCTTAGATGCTCCATAACTTTCCCATCCAGCTTCATTTTGATTAAATCTAGTAGATGCTATATTTACTATTCTTCCATAACTTTCATTTTGATTAGCTTTTATAAATTCTTGAGAACATATGAAACTTCCTCTTAAATTAACATCCATCACTTCATCAAATTCATTTAAAGTTATATCATATACAGATTTATTAAACTTACTTATAGCTCCGTTGTTTATTAATACATTAATAGTTTTATATTTTTTTACAACATCTTCAAATATATCTCTAATTGTTTTTTCATCTTTTAAATCTGCCTTGTAAAAAATTATATTCTTATCATTAAAATTATATTCTTTAATATCTATCGCTATAACTAATGCATTTAACTTTGCATACTCTGTGGCAATAGCTTTTCCGATACCATTACTTGCCCCTGTAACTACTACAACTTTATTAGTATACATTATATTATACTCCCTCCCCACTTTTAACAGTTTACATAATTTAATTATTTTATTAATCTTCTTGTTTAGTTTTTGCTATAACAATTTCTCTTATACACACATCTTGAGGTTGGTTATAAGCAAATTCTACACAACTTGCTATTTTTTCTGGATTAAGACCTGATTCTATAGTTTTTTTCCATTCATTGTAATTATCTTTTATATTAACATCTGTTGTATGTGATAAAAGAGGAGTTTCTACAACACCTGGAGCTATAGTTATAACTCTTACATTTGAGCTTGCAACTTCTTTTCTCATATTTTCTGTTATTGCATGAACTGCAAACTTTGTACCACAATAAACTGAGTGGTTATCAAATGTCTTTCTTCCCGCTATAGAACTTATATTAATTATTGTACCTTCATTTCTAGAAACCATATCATTTAATACAATATTAGTTCCTGTAAGTATACCCTTTATATTTACATCTATCATATTGCTCCATTCTTCATAACTTTGTGTATTAGGCTCTCCAAGTAGCATTATACCTGCACAGTTAACCAAGCAATCAACTTTTCCAAATTTCTCTTCAGCTTCTTTTATAGCTTCTTTCATTTTTTCTATATTTGTTACATCCACTGATTTACATAAAGAATTAGGTAAGTTTAATTCTTCCATTTTATCAAGTCTTCTAGATAATAATAGTACTGGGTGACCATTATTAGATAATTTTTTTGCTATTTCTCTTCCTATTCCTGAACTTGCTCCTGTTATTACAGCTAATTTTTTCATACATAACCTCCATATAACTATTTTTATTATGGAATAATTATATATTCTTTGATATTATATTGTAAGTACGCACATAATTGTTATATAGTGAACTAGAAGTAACTATTGTGCATTTTCAACAGATTCATTGGAGGAAATTTATGAAAAAATCTATATTAACATGTGAAATAGAAATAACATTAAATGCTATTGGCGGTAAATGGAAACCTTTAATACTTTATTATTTAATAGAAGAAGGAACTAAAAGATTTGGTGAAATTCAATCATTTATTTGTAAGGTATCTCATAAAACTTTAACTACCCAATTAAGAGAACTAGAATCTGATGGATTAATATCTAGAACAGTTTATCCAGAGGTTCCTCCTAGAGTTGAATATAGTATAACAGGTAAAGGTATGAGTTTATACCCAATACTTGAGGCAATGTGCGAGTGGGGAGAGAAAAACTTAACTGATAAATATGAACTTATAAACCCTCAGTGTAAATAATTATAAAGGTGTATAAACACCTTTATAATATTTCTATATAAACACCCTTTTCCATCTTTGCTTTTGCCTTTGTATTTATAAGTTCTACACTATTATCAAACTCTGACAACGAATATACTTTCCCTCGTATACCCACTCCAGGGTCTATAAGTCTTGTTTTACCTTTTATAAATATATCGTACTTATCTTCATTTATCCTAAGTTTTACATTTTTGTTTAGTGATTTCATCAAACTTATTATTTGATTATTTTTAGATCTGTTAAGTATGTCTATTACCTCATTATCTGTTTTTAATATATCTTTTAAATTCAACTCATTCTCATCAATTGCAATTTTTATTGCTTTAGATAGCTTATCATAAGAATATCCATTTATGGGATTCATAAAGAAATCTATAACCTCTGTATAGTATAGCTCTAAAAACCATCTAGCTGATTCTATATCCTTTGTAACAATTTCTCCATTTACTACTTGTATATTTTTTAAAAACTCATTTATTTCATTTTTATTAGTAAACCCGTATTTATACATATCCCTTAAAGTATAATCAACTCTATCCGCGCATAACCTAGGTGCTTTTCTTTCTAGTATAGTCCACTGCTCTTCATTTTCTAATATATCTTTAAAGTCATATCCATACTTATTTAATATATATGGAATTTTAGAATTTATTACAACTTCATCAAATATAAGTTCATGATAATCTTCATCACTATTATTAAATACAAAATCTATTACATGTGAAAATGCAGTATGTGATATATCGTGAAGCAATCCCGCTATTTGTTCTTTTAAACTCCCCCCTAATAACCTAATCAATAACATAACACCAATTGAATGTTCAAATCTATTTACATTTAATTCTTCTTTAATTAAATATGTAGCCCCTACTTGATGTATATGTTTTAATCTTTGCACTGCATCGCAATTTATAAGTTCTATCAAAACATCCTCTAATTCAAATTCTCCATATATGTAATCTACTATCTTATTTTCCATATAACCCTCCTCAATAACGTCTTATAGCTTTTTATATTATATCATATAAAATAAAAATACTAGGTTTTACCCTAGTGTTTTTATTCTATATACGAC
>NZ_JAWDJM010000193.1:0-76162 GCF_032465715.1 Paraclostridium sp. MRS3W1
CATAAATATAGGAAAATTATAAAATGAAATAAAAATGTAAAAAAAATTTATAAATTTCAAAAAAACTATACAGGTTTAAATAAAAATGCCGATTATTAAACTAAATGAGAAGCTTTTGCAAATTAATGTAGAATGATGAATTATTCTGTTGTGAAAAAATCAAATTTTAGAATTATCCAAAATAAAAGTAAAAGCTTGAAATAAGTAATATTTTGGTATAAAATGTAAGTGTAAGTCGAAAAATGATATTTAAGGGCAAAACTAGGGAAATCTAGCTACGCAAAACTATAGGGGCTAAGGCTTTGAAAAGCTATGCTCGCCAGTTACCGAAGAGTTAATAAAACTTTTTGTTATCATTGCTAATATTAAAATTGTAAAATTAAGCAAAGAGATACTAAAAAATTTTAAGAAAATCTATAAAATCATATTAATACATATTGGTGAAGTGTGTATATTTTTAAAATACATAAATTTGTATATACTTTATGTTATAAAGGCTATTTGTGCAAAAATTCACAATGAAGTTATGATTATGATTAATTTTCTTTTCTCGTTTTGTTTTAATTTTCAAATAAAAAATTAGTAATAATATTCTATAAAAGTGATGAACTACTCTTTCAGAGTAGTTTTTTTTAATTCTAAAAAACATTTTAAGCATTGGAGGGGAAAATGGAAGTTTACAATTTACTAAGATCAGGATTAGATGCAACAGAATTAAGAAGTAGAGTTATTGCTAATAACATTGCAAATATTAATACTCCAAATTACAAGAGAAAATATGTAGAGTTTGAAAATACACTAAAAGAGTCTATGGATAAAAATACTAAGCCTGAGATAAAAACAGATACATCATCAAAAGTAAGAGAAGATGGTAATAACATTGACTTAGAAAATGAAAAAGTTAACCAGGCGGCTACAACTCTTGAATATAACGCACTTATAACTTTGACGAATATAAAACTAGGGATGAGTAGAAGTGTAATAACAGGGAGGTAAGTAAATGAGCATTTTTTCAGGAATGAGAATAAGTGCAAGTGCACTTTCGGCAGAGCGATTAAGAATGGATGTTGTTTCATCAAACATAGCTAATATGAAAACAACTAGGACACCTGAGGGCGGAGCTTATAGACGAAAAGTGCCTGTATTTGAAGAAAATTATGATAAAAAATTAGGGATGCTAGGCGTGAAATCAGTAGCCATAGAGGAAGATAAATCTCCACTAAGAAAATTATATGAGCCAAATAACCCAGATGCAGATGCCCAAGGTTATGTGGAGTATCCGAATGTAGATATTTTAGTTGAGATGACGGATTTAATGACAGCATCGAGATCTTATGAATCAAATATAGATACATTAAATGCACAAAAAAGTATGATTTCAAAAGCTTTAGAAATAGGTAGGTAAAAGGAGTAGTTTATGAGTGGAATAAGTACTATAAATGCAATAAACAATATAGCAACAAATAACAATTTACTTACGGGAGCTAGTAACACAGGAAAAGTTGAAAAAGAAAATAACTTTGGAGATGTAATAAAAGAAGCATTAGATAAAGTTAATGATAAGCAGGTACAATCAAATCAAAAAATTCAAGGCCTTATAAAAGGAGAAAATGTCTCTATGCATGATGTGATGTTGTCAGCTCAAGAAGCGCAATTGTCAATGCAGTTGATGATTGAGGTTAGAAACAAGATATATGAAGCTTATCAAGAGCTAAATAGAGTCCAATTATAACTTCATAGCAAGGAGAATTTTAAATGAATATAAAGGAATTTCCGCAAAAAACAAAAGATTTTGTGATAGTAAAAAAAGATCAATTTATTGAGCTTCCTAAAAAAAAGAAAATAATAATTACAACTGCAATTGTGACTTTGGTTGTAGCAGGAATATTTGGAATTAATTATGCAAAATCAAATAAATATGCAGTGCTTTTTTCAGGATTAGATTCTAATGATGCTACGGTGGTAACTAAAGAGCTAGAGTCGAAAAAGATTGAAACTAAAATAAAAGGCGATAGTATTTTAGTACCCAAAGGAGACGTAGATAAACTTAGAATGGAATTATCAAGTAATATTTCTAATGGATCTAAGGGATTTGAGTTAATGGATGGGGGATCATCATTTGGGATGACTGATGAAGAATTCCAAATTAAAAAGCAAAGAATGATTCAAGGTGAAATTGAAAAAACTATAAAAGTTTTTCCTCAAGTACAAAGTGCTAGAGTTCATATAACTCAAGGAGAAGAGTCTGTATTTGCTAATGAAACAGTACCAGGAAAAGCTGCAGTTTATTTAGAGTTAAACCCTGGACAGACTTTAAAACAAGATCAAGTAATATCTATAATGTCACTTGTTTCAGCAAGTACACAAAATGTGCCAAAACAAAATGTTGAAGTAATAGATCAAAATATGAAATTATTATCAGATGGATTAATAGATGATAAAGGAAATGTACATACAAATAGCTTAAGTGAAGTTGATGAATCTATTAAAGCTGAAAAGGACTTAAGTAAAGATTTAGAAAGATCGATACTAGGTCTGTTAGAACCTATATTTGGAGAAGGAAATATAAGAGCTAGTGTTAATACAGATTTAGATTTCGATTCAAGTGAAAAAACTGAACTTATAATAGATCCAAATAAAGTAATTACAAAGGAATCAAAGTCAAGCAGTAAATCGAGTGAAAGACAAAACTCAGGTGGAGCTGTAGACAACAACATGAGTAATATTAATGAAAGTGGAAAAGGAACAGATGAAGATACTCAGCAAGAAGTAGAATATCAAACTGGGAAAACTGAGACAAAAGTAATAAAAGCTAAAGGTGGCATAAATAGAATAACTGCTTCAGTTGCAATAAATGGAACACTTACTAGTGCAGAACTAAGAAATGTTGAAGGAATGGTAGCAAATGCAGTTGGTATGCAGCCTAAAAGAGGAGATAGTGTTAAGGTAGTTTCTATGGGATTTGGCTCAGAAGACGAAGATACTTCTACATTTGGCGTTATAAAAAGTGCTATAAGTAAGGACAAATCATTAGGAAGGGTGTTAATTATAGCAGGCGTACTGAGTGTAATTATTTTACTTTTAATAATAGGTACAATAATTTATATGATTATAAAGAAAAAGAAAGAATCTAGTGAGCTAGATTATGTAGATGAAGAAGATGAAATAGAACTAATCAACAAAAAACTAGAAGAGTTAGAACAAAATAGATTAAATAGTAACGAAGAAGAGGATGAGGAAAATATTAGCTTAGAAGATGAAGTTAAACAATTTGCAGCTGATAATCCAGATCAAGTTACAGACCTAGTAAATAGTTGGTTAAATGAGTAAAGGGTGAGATTATTTGCAGACAGAAGGTATAAAAGGTAATGCATATGACTTAGGAGATATACCTAAGTTTAGAAGAGTCACAGGATCTAGAAAGGCAGCTATACTTTTAATGACATTAGGGCCTGAGATAGCTTCAAGTGTAATAAAAAATCTTTCAGATAGAAAAATTCAAAAAATAGGGGTTGAAATAGCTAATATAAATACTGTAAAGCCAAGAGAAAGAAGAGAGGTTTTACAAGAATTTATTGAGTTAAACAAGGGAAAAGAGTTTGTGATAGAAGGTGGAATTGACTGTGCGAAATCTTTACTTAATGGAGCATTAGGAAGTCAAAGAGCTACTAAATTATTAGAAGGTATAAAATATGATGCATATACAAAATTATTTATATCAGCTAGAAAGGCTGAGCCTGAACAAATACTAGCATGCATACAAGGTGAAAGTCCTCAGGCTATAGCCATAATATTAGCTCATATTCAACCTGATAAAGCAGCAGTAGTATTATCTGAATTACCTGATGAACTTAAGCTTGAAATTGCACTTAAGATAGGAACTACATCAAATATATCACCAGCTGTAATAAAATCTATAGACAAAGCTATCGAAGAAAAGTTAAATAGCTTAGGAAAGTTAGAGATGGAAAGTGCTGGTGGTGTTAATAGCTTGGTAGATATATTAACAAATGTTGATAGAAAAACAGAGAAAAATATTATCAAATTTATCGAGCAGAAAAATGAAGAATTGGCTGAAGAAATTAAATCTAACATGTTTATCTTTGACGATATCGTTAGACTTGATAATATGGCTATTCAAAGAATTCTTAAAGAAGTTAATGTTAAAGACCTTGCATTTGCACTTAAAGGAGCATCAGCAGATGTTTCAACTGCAATATTTAAAAATCAATCTCAAAGAGCATCACAAGCATTACGAGAAGAAATTGATTTACTTGGTAAGGTAAAGATATCTCAAGTAGAAGAAGCTCAACAAGCTATTGTAAATGTTGTTAGACGACTTGAAGATGCTGGGGAAATAACATTATCTAGAGGTTCAGACGATGAGTTTATTTAAAAGTAACAGTATTTTAAAATCTAATGGAGTAGTTTTTAAAGGTGTTAAGCCTTTAAAAACTACTTCTAAACCAAAACAAATTAACAATGAAGAAATAATTGATGAAAATGAAGAATTAAAAGTCAAAGAAGAAATTGAAGAACAACTTCATAAAGCAAAAGATACTTGTGAAAATATGATATCAAACGCGCAAGTAGAAAGTGAAAGAATTGTTCAAGAAGCACAAAATGAATGTGAAGAAATAAAGAAAAAAGCATATGAAGAAGGTCATAACATAGGATTAAGAAATGGTTATGAAGATGGCTACAAAGAATCATATGAAGATAATATTGAAAAAGCAAAACAAGAGTCAGAAGAGATTATAAATAAAGCAAATAATATTTTGTTACAAGCCAATGAACAATTTACAGACTTTTTAAAAGATAGTAAAAAAGACATTATTAGTTTGAGTGTATCCATAGCAGAAAAAGTCCTTAAAGAAAAATTTAAAGACGAAGAGTCTATGAATAATATACTTGAAGCCACTATAAAAGAATATGAAATTAAAGAAAATTTTGTAATAAGAACGAATGCAATCTACATAGAAAAAGTTAATGAACAATTAAATGAATTGAAAAACCAACAATTAATAAAAGGAGAATCCTTTATATTAGCAGATGACTTTATAGAACCAGGAAACGCAATAATTGAAACTAATAAAGGTAGATTAATAGTAGGGGTTGACTGTGTTTTAGAAAAGGTGAAAGAGGAACTTTTATGATAGATATAGACTTTGAAAGATTGAAAAATAAAGTTTTAGAAGTTAAAGAAGTTATATCAGAAGGTAAGGTAACTAAGATAATAGGCCTTACTGTTGAAGTGGAAGGTATAAAGGCGTTTGTAGGAGAGCTTTGTACAGTTTACAATTATGCAGATGAACCTATAAACTGTGAAGTTGTTGGTTTTAAAGATAAAAATGTAATTTTAATGCCATTAGGAGAACTTGCAGGAGTAGCTCCTGGGTGCAGAGTTGTTGCTAGAGGAATACCACTTAGTGTTAAATGTAGTAATGACTTATTAGGTAAAGTATTGGATGGAATTGGAAACCCAATAGATGACGAAGAGGTTTTAGGAGGAGAAAGATACAGTCTTTCAAATGAACCACCAGATCCAATGAAAAGACCAAGAATAAAAAATATCATGCCTACAGGTATAAGGGCGATTGATGGATTCTTAACTTGTGGAGAAGGTCAAAGAATAGGTATATTTGCAGGAAGTGGTGTTGGGAAAAGTACAACTTTAGGAATGATAGCAAAAACAGCTAAAGCGGATGTAAATGTTATTGCCCTTATAGGGGAAAGAGGTAGAGAAGTACTGGACTTCATAGAGAGAGATCTAGGTGAAGAAGGTATGAAAAAGTCTGTAGTAGTTTGTGCAACTTCTGATAAATCACCTTTACTTAGATTAAAGGGAGCGCTAACAGCCACAGCTATAGCTGAGTATTTCAGAGACCAAGGTAAAAAAGTTATTTTAATGATGGACTCCGTAACTAGATTTGCTATGGCTCAAAGAGAAGTTGGGCTAGCCATAGGAGAGCCGCCTGCACAAAAAGGATATACACCATCAGTATTTGCACTACTTCCAAAACTTATGGAAAGAAGTGGGATGTCTGATAAAGGATCGATAACTGCTTTTTATACAGTTTTAGTTGATGGAGATGACTTTAATGAACCAATTGCAGATACAGTAAGAGGTATTTTAGATGGGCATATTGTTTTATCTAGAGACCTTGCACATAAAAATCATTACCCAGCTATAGACATTTTAAATAGTGTAAGTAGACTTATGAAAGAAATTTGTGAGGACCAACATCAAGAGTGTGCATCTTTAGCAAGAGATATATTAGCTACATACAAAGAGGCTGAAGATTTAATTAATATAGGTGCATATGAAAATGGATCTAATAAAAATATAGATCTAGCGATTGAATATATAGATAAAGTTAATTCATTTTTAAAGCAAGGTGTAAATGAAAAAACTAAATTTGAAGAGAGTATAGTCGAACTAAAGAACATATTCAAATAACGAGGAGAGGTTTAAGTGACAAACTACAAGTTTAAGCTACAAAAGTTATTAGATATAAAAATAAAAGAAGAAGAAGAAAGTAAATTAGAATATACAAAGGCACAAAATGATAAAAAAGTATTAGAAGACAACATCAAAAAATTAGATTGTAGCTATAAAAAATATGCTCAGTTTGAAGATGTAGAGGATACTGTAAGTCAGAAAGTAAGATTAAATTATCTTCACTCAATAAGCCAAACTATAGAGCAAAGCAACAGAATATTAGTAGAAAAAGAAAGAATAGTAGTAGAAGCTAAAGATAAATTTATTGAAAAACAAATAAATAGAAAGTCATTAGAAACATTAAAAGAAAATAAATTTATAAGACTAAGAAAAGAAGAAGCGAGAAAAGAACAAATAGAAAATGATGAATTTGCTTTATATGCGTACATGAGAAATAAAAAGAATATATCATAAAGGATGATTGAGATATGAATTTTAACTTGAATTTTTCCTTCGACTTAGTAAACTTAGCACTTGGAAAAAGTAATTTAAGCACTAAGTTATCAAGTAAAGGTGGATTTGAAGATTTACTAGCTTCTTTAGATATGGACATTGAAAATACAAATGTAGATCAAAAAAATGAAGATTGTGATTTAATAGCATCATTAATTCAAAATCTTTTTTCAAATTTAAATAAATTAAAAGAAATGGATAATTCAGATGTAAATCCAGATTTGAAAAAAGAAGAAATTTTGAAGTCAATAAACGATACTATTTTGAGCATAAATGATAAATCAAACTTAAGCTTAAAAACATTAGATATCGATAAGATGATGAAATTAAGTAATGATGAAGTAAGTAGTTATATTGATTTAAATTTTAATTTAGATAAATTTACTAAAAATGAAAATTTAGATTTACCAACTGATGGTGAACTTATTTTACCTAAAGGTTTAAATCTTGATAAATTGTCGAAAAAAGCTGGTGAAGAAAACACTAAACTGGCAGAAAATATCAATGAACAGGATGAAAACCCTAAAGATGGAATTAAAAAAGTAGACAGTGAGATAAAATCTTTAAAGTCATATGAAGAATTAAATGTAGCAACAAATGCTAATAAAAATAATATTGTAGATGTGAACCAAAAAGATAGAAGTAAGGATGAAAGCTTGAGTATATTAGAAAATATAGCAGATAAAAATGCAAGTGATTTATCTATAATAAACAATAAAACATTTACTCAAGAAACCTCTATAAATAAAAATTTACCAGCAGTAACTATACGTGCAAGCAATATTGGTGATGATTTTATAAAAATGGTTAAATACTTAAAAAATAATAATATAGAAGAAATCAAAGTCAATATAAATCCTAAAGAGCTAGGGGATATGACTATAAAGCTTTTAAAAGATAGTGAAGCTACAAAGGTATTTATACATGTAGGGAAAGAAGAAACTTTTAATATGTTAAATAAAAATTTACATGATATAAATAAGCATCTAACAGATTTAGGAATAAAGGCTAAAGATATAGTTGTTGAAATGAAATCTAATGACCAAAATTTCTTTTCAGACAACTTAAGTCAACAATTTAGCAAAAAAGAAGAACAAAAAAAGCAAAAAAGAAATAATAGAAGTGGTGACACCGTACTAAATTCTGTAGAAGATTTAGATGAAAATAAAATAGATGAATCAAATCTTAATATATTAGCTTAGAGGTAAATTATGAATAATTTTATGAAATTAAATACACAACAGGCAAGTACTAAAAGTTCAACAGGTACCAAAACTGTAGCAAATACCAAGTCATCTGGTAAAACAGATAATGGAACACCTATAGTTATGCCTGGAGAAGAAACAAATAAAGATTTATTTTTAAAACTACTAGTAGCACAAATGAGTAATCAAGATCCTCTAAACCCACAGGACCCTACACAATATGTAACACAGCTTGCTCAATTTAGCTCGTTAGAGCAGATGCAAAATTTAAATGAGGGAATGGAATACCTAGTAGGTTTAACTAATGGAGTTTTAGTAAACTCTGCAATGAGCACAGCATCAGCACTTATAGGAAAAAGAATAGAAGCTTATGCTCCAAAGGAAGATGATACTGAGGAAACTAATAATGTAGTTAAAGAGGATGAAAAGCCAGATGATAAAAAAACTATTACAGGAGTAGTAGAAGGCATAAAAATTAAAGACGGTATTGTTTATATGGAAGTAAGAGTAGATGAAAGTGGAGAATTAAAATCTATAGAATATGGATCTCTTATAAAAGCAAGTGAAAATAAAGACTCTGTAGAGTCAAATACAAATAAAAAGGGAGAGTAATAGTATGTTAAAGTCAATGTATTCAGGAATAAGTGGAATGAAGGCAAATCAAACTAAAATGGACATTGTTGGTAATAATGTTGCGAATGTTGGGACAACAGCTTTTAAAAAATCAACTACAAGATTTTCAGATGCATTAAACCAAACAGTAATATATTCAAGCGTACCTGGTGGAGCTGCTGGAGACCCTAATGTAATAGGAGGGGTTAACCCAGGGCAAGTAGGTATAGGGACTAAGGTAAGTGGAATATTTAGAAATATGGCTCAAGGAGCAATACAACCAACAGGAAGACCAACAGATTTAGCAATAGATGGAGATGGATTCTTTGTTGTAAGTGTAGGACCTAATCAAGAAGCGTACACAAGAGATGGATCATTTACATTAGATGCCAATGGGAACTTAGTAACAGCTGATGGATATAAAGTTTTAAATACAGACGGAAAGCCAGTAGAAATACCAAAGGAACAACCTAATCCAGATGGGAAAATGCAAAAGGTTTTATCTTTTAATATATCAAAAGAAGGTAAGATTTCATATTTACTAGCAGATGGAACGAAGGTTGAAAATGCTCAAACATTAAAAGTAGCAGTATTCCAAAATCCAGAAGGAATGGAATCTTTAAGTGGGAATCTTTATGGAGAAACAGCTAACTCAGGAAACCCTATGTATGGAGTAAAATATGGACTTATAAATCAAGGTGCTATAGAAATGTCAAATGTTGATTTATCAGAAGAATTCACTGAAATGATAGTTACAACTAGAGCATTCCAAGCATCTAGTAAAGTTATAACAACAAGTGATGAACTTTTACAGGAAATAATAAACTTAAAAAGATAGTAGGAGGATAATATGAAAAAAAATGATATGTTAACTCCCGTAGGTCTTGTCTTAGCTCTTGGATTTGTTGTATATGGTATATCACTAGGAAAAACAGGGATAGGTGCATTCGTAGATGCACCATCCCTAGCAATTACAGTTGGAGGATCTTTTGCATCAGTACTTATAACATTTTCAATGGAAGATTTAAAAACGGGATTTAAAATAACTAAGGAAATATTAAGATCAGGTAATATAAATAAAGTTGATTTAGTAGATCAATTTAAGGAGTTAGCTAGAAAAGTTAGAAAAGATGGGCCTTTGGCAGTAGAGCAAGAAGTTTCTGAAATAGAAGATGCATTTTTAAGAAAAGGCTTAGAGCTAGCTATAGATGGTATTGACATGGAAGATATTAAAGAAATATTAGAAATAGAAATAGATGAAGTAGAAAGTAAATACAGTACAGGGTCAAAAATATTTAAAATATGGGGATCTTATGCGCCAGCGTTTGGTATGGTTGGAACATTAATAGGATTAATTCAGATGCTTTCAGATATGGGAAGTCCATCTGCAATTGCAAGTGGTATGGCAGCCGCTCTTATAACAACATTTTATGGAGCGTTAATGGCAAATGCTATACTAAATCCAATTGGATTTAACATTCAAATCAAAGGGGAAAGAGAATGTGAACGTATGGATATGATGATTTGCGGAATTATGAGTATCCAAAATGGAGATAGCACTAGAGTTATTGAAGAAAAATTAGTAAACTTCTTAACTCCAAAAGAAAAGAAATCTTATTACACTAGAGGAACGATAGAAGGTGAATCAGTAAATGTCGCGTAGAGATAGAAGAAGAGGAAAAGGCGATGATGTAGAAACTGGGTCTTGGATGGACACATATGCTGATACAATAACACTACTTCTTACTTTCTTTATCCTACTATATTCAATATCGGCAGTAGATAGTCAAAAGTTAAGTAAATTATCAAAAGCTTTACAAAGTTCTTTAGGTGGAAGTACATCTATAGAAAAACTTGAAAATATAGAAGACTTAAAAGTGGGAGTAGGTAAATCTAATTTAGAAAAAGAAGACCTTGCAAAGAAAGTTAATAAAGCAGTACAAGATAATAACCTTCAAGACTCGGTTAAAGTAAGAGAAGAAGATAGAGGTATAGTACTTCAACTAGATGAGAACATACTATATGACTCTGGTAGAGCAGATTTAAAAGAAACAAGTATAAAGGCATTAGATACTATAACAAAATTAGTTAAAGATATGGATAATGATGTTTTAGTAGAAGGACACACAGATAATATTCCTATACATAATTCGGAATATGCATCAAACTGGGAACTATCAACAGCTAGAGCTGTAAGTGTTGTAAGGTACTTCGTTGAAAATAAAGAGGTTCCACCAACTAGATTTGCAGTAAAAGGATATGCAGAGTTTAGACCTTTAGTAGATAACGATACTCCAGAAAATAGGTCGACAAATAGAAGAGTCGATATATTAATAGTAGATAAAAAAGAAAAAGCTAAGCAAGAAGGAGAAGAAAGTCAACAACCGCAACAACCGCAACAAAGTCAAGACACGAAGGAGTAAGATAACTTATTATGTATGAAACATTGAGATACTTAGTAAACTTAAGTGCATTTATAATTCTGATGATTGGAGTAATTGCTATTGCTTATAAAATTAATGGAATAAACTTACAAAATGTTGGAATGTATAAATATGCAAAAATTTTAGAAAAAGTTGGGATTAACAAAGATACATATTTAGTTGTTTTAAAAACAGGAGAAGATGGATGTGTGTTGTTAGTCTCAAATAATAATATAGAAAGAATAAAAGATTTAACTCCAGAAGATATAAAAGAGATAGAAGATAAAAGACAAAATAACAATGTATTAAAAGGTGATAAATTAAAGTTTAAAAAATTGAACTTAAAAAAAGATATACAAAACCCTATAAATTTAATAGGTAAGCTAAAGGAGAAAAAAGATGCAAACATTAAGTGATATAACACCATATTTAAGCGATTATACTCCTTTAATGAAAATGTTTATAGTTTTGACAGGTTTAATGTTTTTAGGTGCAATTGTCTTTATGATGACAAGTTTTGTAAGAATTATAATAACTTTTTCTTTTATAAAGTCTGCACTAGGTGCACAACAAACAATACCTAATCAAGTATTAGTTGGACTTGCAATATGCTTGACTATGTTTATTATGGCTCCTACTGTAAAGCAAATAAATGAACAAGCACTAAAACCCTATATGAGTCATGAAATTAAGTTTGAAGAAGCCGTAGAAAAAGCAGAAAAACCTATAAGAAAGTTCTTATTAAAACAGACTAGACAAGAAGATATAAAACTATTTGTTGAAAACTCAGATTTAAATGAAAAGAATTTAACTAGAGAAAATATACCCTTATATATATTAATACCAGCATTTTCTATTAGTGAATTAAAAACAGCTTTCCAAATAGGATTTTTAATTTATTTACCATTCTTGTTAATAGATTTAGTAGTATCAAGCGTACTTATGTCTATGGGTATGTTTATGCTACCACCTGTTATGATTTCACTACCATTTAAACTATTGTTATTTATTATGGTAGATGGATGGAATTTATTAATAAAATCTTTATTGCTAAGTTTTCAATAATTGAGGAGCGTACTAAAATGAGTGAAAGTGTAGTAGTCAGCATAGTAAAAGAAACTTTATATACAGGAATGTTAATAGCAGGGCCTATTTTAATATTATCTTTATTGGTAGGGTTACTAATAAGTATATTCCAGGCAACCACTCAAATCCAAGAACAGACATTATCTTTTATACCGAAGTTGATAGTTGTAGCTATTACATTGGTAATCGGTGGAGCTTGGATGTTAAATGAGCTTATTCAATTTACAAATAAAATTATGAATATGGTTGCAAATATAAAAGGATAACTTTTAAAATTGATATTTGTATTTTTAAGATTGATTGCATTTTTTTCATGCATAACTATAATTTTCCCGAGTGGAACGCCAAATGTATTTAAAGTTACTTTCACACTATTTATGTCGGTAATAATTACTTCTACAATAAATGTTAATGTAGAGGTTAAAAATGTATATGAACTAGTCAATATTGGAGTAATGGAAACTATAACAGGATTAGTTTTAGGTTATATAACAAGTATATGTATAAACAGTTTAAAGATAGCTGGAAGCTTAATAGATCAACAACTTGGGTTATCGATGATAAATATTTATGATCCAACAAGCCATGAGAGTAACACACTAATTGAGAATATAGTTTATTGGATTGGAATAATGGTATTTTTTAGCATAAATGGTCATCATGAGCTTATAAAAGGTATAAGTCAAAGTTTTAAACTTATCGAGGTTGGAAGTTATATATTAAAAGATAATTACACATATGTTGTAAATATATTTATTCAGTGCTTTATAATCGGATTTAAGATAGCAGTTCCTATAATACTAGCACTTATAATAACAGATTTTATAATGGGTTTAATTTCAAGAAGTGTACCACAATTAAATGTAATGGTAATAGGAATGCCTTTAAAAGTAATTGTTGGAATAATGTTCTTTGTGATTTCATTACCATTTATATTAAATGAATTACATAATTTATTGATTAATATGACTGATATTTTAGATGGAACTTTTAAAGCCACTAGCAAGATGCATGTAACATCTATGGCACCATTAGGTTTTTTACTTTCAACTGATGACAAAACAGAAGAGCCTACTGGTAAAAAAATAAAAGATGCTAGAAAAAGCGGAAATATAGCAAAAAGTAAAGAGGTTGTAACGACAGTAACACTTTTAGGTGTACTTATGATAATTTATGCTATGTCTGATTTTATAATTGGAGAGTTACAAAGCTATATAGTTCAATATTTAAACACTGGTTTTACAAATGAGTTTTCAATAGCATTGGTAAAAGATTTATTGATGATTCTTTTGATGGGGTTTATGAAAATTATAATACCCGTTGGTATGATTATCATACTTTTTTCATCAATAGGAAATCTTATGCAAAGTGGTTTTTTAATGACAACAGATCCATTAAAGCCAAAGTTATCAAAACTAAATCCTATAAGTGGATTTAAAAATATGTTTTCTAAGAAAGCATTAGGAAATTTAATAAAAAGTATAGTCATTGTAACTGTTCTTTTTAAGGTAGGATATTCATTTATGGAGAAAAACTTCATGGGAATAATGAAAACCGGAGATATTTATCTACCATATTTAATGAGAACTATAGTTGAGTTAATTAGAGATTTAATACAAAATATAATTCTTGTTTTAGTAGTTGTATCTACGCTAGATTTTGCATATCAAAAGTATGTACATAAAAAAGATCTTAAGATGACTAAACAAGAAGTAAAAGAAGAGTTCAAGCAAATGGAAGGTAATCCAGAAATAAAAGGTAAGATAAAGCAAAAGCAAAGAGAAATGTCATCAAGAAGAATGATGGAATCTGTACCATCAGCTAGTGTAATTGTAACAAATCCTACTCATATATCTATAGCTATAAAATATGAAAAAGGAGCAGATTCTGCACCGACAGTTGTAGCAAAAGGAGCAGATTTAATAGCCTTTAAAATAAGAGAAATAGCAAAAGAGCATGATATACCTATTATAGAAAATAAGCCTTTAGCAAGACTTATTTATAAAGAAGTAGAGATTGAACAAGAGATACCAGAAAAGATGTATCAAGAGGTAGCAGAGGTATTAGTTGCAGTTTATAAAATAAAAAATAGATATAAAAAAATATAAAAAGAGGTTTTAAATGGAAAAATTAGGTCTTAAAAAAAGAACTGATATATTAGTTGGATTTGGGATAATTGGAATTATACTTATGATAATAATTCCACTACCACCTTTTTTATTAGATATAATGCTAGCTATAAATATAGGGCTGTCAGTGCTTATATTACTAATGACAATATTTTCAACTAGTATATTAGAATTATCAATATTTCCAACTATACTTCTAGTGACAACTTTATTTAGGCTAGGTCTTAATATATCATCTACAAGACTTATATTAGGACAAGGATATGCAGGAAATGTTATAGAGTCTTTTGGAAGTTTTGTTGTTGGAGGAAATTACGTAGTTGGTATAATCATATTTTTAATAATAGTAATAATACAATTTGTTGTTATAACAAATGGTTCGAGTAGAGTATCTGAAGTATCAGCAAGATTTACCTTAGATGCAATGCCAGGTAAGCAGATGAGTATAGATGCAGATTTAAATGCAGGAGCTATAGATGAAAAGACAGCTAGAAAAAGAAGAAAAGAATTGCAACAAGAAGCTGAATTTTATGGTTCTATGGATGGTGCCTCTAAGTTTGTAAAAGGTGATGCAATTGCAGGTATAATCATAACTACAATAAACATACTTGCAGGTATAGTTATTGGGGTTGTAATGCTTGATATGGATTTTATGGAATCGATTCAAACGTATACAAGACTTACAATTGGAGATGGATTAGTAAGTCAGGTTCCTGCATTAATTATTTCGACATCTGCAGGTATATTAGTAACTAAAGTTAATGGCGATGAAAACTTTAGTACTCAGTTAGGAAAACAGTTAATATCAATTCCTAAAGCAGTAATTATGGCAGGTATAGTTTTAGTATTACTAGGATTATTGCCGGGGTTACCTAAATTATCATTTTTTACCTTAGGTGCAGGAGCTATATTTATAGGATACACACTTAAAAAAGAAGAAAAAGAGGCTGAAGAGGAAGCCTTATATGAAGTTGAAGCTGCTCCGACAGCTGAGGAAAGTCTGGAAAATGCAGAAGATGTTTCATCTCTTTTAAATGTAGAACCTATAGAGATAGAAATTGGATATGGAATAATTCCTTTAGCTGATGAAAGTAGTGGAGGAGATTTATTACAAAGGATTGTATCTGTTAGAAGACAATGTGCAATTGATATGGGAATAATAGTTCATCCGATAAGGATAAGAGATAACCTACAGTTAAATCCAAATCAATATACTATAAAAATAAAAGGTATACCAGTAACAACATATGAACTTATGCCAAATATGCTTTTATGTATGAACCCAATGGGCATGGACGTAGATTTGGATGGTATATCAACTAAAGAACCTACATTTGGGTTAGATGCTTTATGGATAGAAAAAGACAAAGCAGAAGAGGCAGAATTATACGGATTTACTGTTGTAGACCCTACAACTATATTAGTAACTCACTTACTTGAGACTATAAAATCTAAATCTCATGAACTTATGGGACGTCAAGAAGTAAAGGCGATAATAGATGCTACAAGAGAAAAATACAGTGCAGTTGTAGAAGAATTAATACCAGATTTAATGACATTAGGAGAAGTTCAAAAAGTATTCCAAAATCTATTAAAAGAAAAAGTATCTATAAAAGATAGAGTTACTATACTAGAAACTTTAGCAGATAATGCAAGAAATACTAAAGATTTAGAGCTACTTACCGAATATGTAAGAATGGCTATGAGTAGAAGTATATGTCTTGAATTAATAGATGAAAACAATTCGATAGTAGTTACAACACTATCTATGGAAATTGAAAATTTAGTAGCTAATAGTTTACAAAGATCTGTAAATGGAACATATCCAGCTATAGATCCAGAAACTACTAATAAGATTTTCAAAGGAATACAATCGACTATAGAGTCTGTTAATTTTAATAATAATAGACCAATAGTATTAGTTTCTCCTAAGATAAGAGCACCATTTAGAAAATTAGTTGAAATGGTGTTTACTAACTTAACTATACTGTCATTAAATGAAATACCTAATGATGTACAAATAAAATCTCAAGGGGTAATTAATATATAGTGATTGGAGTTGTTGACATTATGATTAGTAAAGAAGAACTTATAAATCAAAATATGCCTATTGTTAGAAGCATTGCTTCTAAGTATTATACAAATAAAATAGGAATGGAATACGAAGACTTAGTAAGTTATGGGGTTATGGGATTATTAGATGCAAGTGATAAGTTTGATGAAGGAAAAGGCGTTAAATTTTCAACTTATGCTTCTATAAGAATAACATCTTATATAATAGATGAAATTAGAAAACAATCACCAGTATCTAGAGGATGCATAAGTAAAGTAAGATCATATAAAAATTGTATAGAAAATTTACAACATAAAAATTTTAGAGAACCTACAGTAAATGAAATAGCTGACTTTATGGAAATATCAAATGACGAAGTTCATAAAATAAGAAAAAGCACTTTAAATTTAAGTACAAGTTCTCTTGATAATATGGTTTTAGATAGCGAAAATGATTTAAAGCTTATAGATATAATAAAAGACGAGTCTATAAACGTAGAAGCATCAATAGAAAAAGAAGAACTTATAGAAACAGTAGCTAAGGCGTTAGACTTATTAAAGGAAAAAGATAGACTTGTGCTATCACTGTATTATTATGAAGAATTGACGCTTAAAGAAATTGGCGAAATATTAGGAGTTACAGAGTCTAGAGTTTCACAGTTAAGTAAAAAGGCTATTTCAAATTTAAGAGGTATGATGAAAAAACTAAAATACCTGGATTAGGAGGAAATATGATAAGAGGACTATATGCATCTGTATCTTCGATGTTAAATTTACAGTCGAGACAAAGTACAATAACAAACAATATAGCAAATATAAAAACTAATGGATATAAAGAAGATAAATTAATATCTAAAAGTTTTGAAGAAATGACTTTATCCAATAATGATAATTACCAAAATGGAAAAGCATATCAACAAATTTTAGGTGGAGTAAGTTTTGGTACTAGAATAGACGAAGTTAATACAAATTTTAAGCAAGGTACATTTGTAGCAACTGAAAATAATTCCGATTTTGCAATAGATGGGAGTGGATTTTTTCAGATAAGAGACTTTGGTGGAAATACATTTTATTCTAGAGATGGATCATTTAAGGTTAACTCACAAGGATACCTTGTAACAAATGGTGGCCATAATGTTATGGGATTAAATCAGGCAAGTGGAGCTAATGAACCTATATATGTAGGTAATGGTAAAATTACAGTTACACCTTCAAACGAGCTTATGGTAGAAGGTGGAGCTAGTTATAAATTTTCTATTGTAGATTTTAATGATTACAAAAATCTTAAAAAAGTTGGAGATAACTTATACTCAGGAAATAACCCTAAAAACTCAAATAACTATTCTATAAAACAAGGATATGTAGAAGGGTCAAATGTAGATTACATAAGCTCAGTAACAGAAATGATGGAAACAGTAAAAGAGTTTGAAGCTAATCAAAAAGTTATACAAACTATAGATTCAACATTAAGACAAATAGCTAATGAAATCGGAAATGTAAGGTAGGTATAAAATATGTATAATATAATGCATAATAGTAAGTCTGGGATGTTATCAAGTCAATCTAATATAGATTTGATTTCAAATAATATAACAAATTCACAGACTGTAGGATATAAAAAATTAGATGCTAATTTTTTAGATTTATATCAAGAATCATTACATAAAAATTCATACCCAACTAACTCTACAAGTGTTAGAACTGGTACTGGAAGTAGGATATCTCAAGCAACTAGAAATTATGAACAAGGTGCAATTAAAGAAACTAAAATAAATACTAATTTAGCAATAGATGGAGATGGCTTTTTTAGAGTGATGAGATCAGATGGAAGCTACGCATACACAAGAAATGGAGAATTTAATTTAGATTCAACTGGTAAATTAGTAGATGATAAGGGTAATATATTAGATATACAACCTTTAAATGGGAATGGTAAAAATATTAATCTAAAAAATGGAGATTTAAGTATACATAAGAATGGGGAAATATATCTAGATAATAACAAAGTTGGAGTGATTAATTTATATCAACCTAAAGGAGATGCTGATTTTGTATCAGTAGGAGATAATTTATTTACTGCAAAGCTAACTAATGTTGAAGCTGTACAAAATAAAAGCATATTACAAGGACATGTAGAAATGTCTAATGTAAACATGCAAGATGAGATGGTAAATTTAATAATGGCTCAAAGGTCATTTCAGTATAACAGCAAGGGTATACAGGTAGGAGACGATATGTGGTCAATGGTAAACAATCTTCAAAGTAGATAGAATCGGAGGCATATAAAATGGAAATTACAATCAGAGATTATGATTTTAAAAAACCTCAAAGATATTCTGCTGATAATATGAGATTTTTATCACTTATAGCTGAAGACTTTTGCAAGTATATGAATTTAAATATAGCATATGATTTAAAACAGAAAAGCATAAATGCTAAACTTAAAAAAGTAAGGCAAACTAATTTTGAAGAATTTATGAAATCGATTGAATATGAATCGATAATAATAGAACATGACATATTACCCTTAGTAAAGGGACTTATATATCAAATGGATAAAACAGTAGCTCTTACACTTATAGATTTAATGTTAGGTGGAGATGGAAGCTTTAAAAATAAAAATAGAGAACTAACTGAAATTGATAAGCATCTAATTTTGAATATTGCTGAAACTTTTATAAAAAGGTTACACATAGTAGAAGGATGTAATAAAAGGGAAGTTTCAAATATTTATACCAATATTGAATCCAGTAATAAGTTTTCAGTAAGTGAGTCTGTACTTATTGCACAAATGACTATGTATAATGGTAACGAAGAAATTGGAAAGATGCATTTTTGCAATCCTTATTGTTGTATGGAGCCAGTACTTGAACAATTAGAAACAAAAAAACTTCTAAAAACTAGAGATATAGAAGGTCAATATGAATTTACCAATGCTATATATCAAAACATTTGTAGTGTAAAGGCTGATATGACTGCAACATTAGGAAATACAAACATATCTGTAAGAGACCTTATTAATTTAAATGTAGGAGATGTTTTGAAACTAGACAATAAAGCGAATGGAGTTGCACTACTTAGCGTAAATGGATATAATGTTTATGAGTGTAAGCCAGGGCTTATAAAAAATAAAAAAGGACTTATTATAGTAGACACAATAGATAAACAACAACCATAGATAACAAAGTTCATTTGTAAAGGGTGAAAATTATATATGACAAAGATACTAAAAAGCAAATATAGTAGCAGTGGCGAACGATGTGTTGATGCATGTCTGAATTATGGTGAATTAAGGTTTATAAACGAAGATGGATCACCTGTGAGTATTGAAATACCTCTAGATAAATATGAAGAAGCTATAGCGGACTTTGAAGATAGAATAAAGGAAGGTATGACACATGCAACATTAGAGCCAAAGGAGATATTAAAAAGAGGAGCTTTTACATACAATCAAGCTAAAATTATAGCTAATGAAGGTAAAGTAAGAGGAGTAGAATTTTTTGAAATTGATGGAAGTGTAGAAACAGAACATATACTAGGCATGTCAGGGTGTATAGAATATGCACTATCTATATGGAATGGAGATTCGAAAAATGAAGCGCTTATCAAATCTATTTTGAGAAGTATAAAAATTTACGGAGATAAATTTATTGAAAGTATAAACTTGGATAATACTGTGGATAAAAGTGAATACTGTAGATTTGCAAATAGTCTACACTCTACGAATAATTCACTTGATATAGATTTGTATAAATATAGAAACCATACAATAGAAGATGATTTTTATTTAGAAGACGAAAAAAATTATCAAAAGATTAACAATGTGAAACTGATATTAGGTATTTTAGGAGGGACATTAGCCTTCTTTATATTGGCTCTTATTACTAACTTTGGGAAATTATTAAATAATTCTTATATATACATATTGCTAAACATAGTAGGAATAGGTGCAGGAGGATTTGCAACAGCTAGATTATCAAAATTAATACTTGATAAATATATAAAAAATACTAATCAAGAAGTTATGGAAATGTTCAATGAAGAAGTTGAAAGAGTTTCAAGAGATAATTTATTAACAGAAAAAGAAATTTACATAATCTTAAAAAATATTACAAAAGGTGAATTTTCAAAACTACTTTTAGATATGAAAGGTAGTGTAAATAAGAAAATTTCTAGTGTTAATATAGTTAATAAGGAAAGTAAATTTATATTAGATGCAAGAAGATATGTAATATTACCAAGTGAATATGAAATAAAGCAAGCATTAGACTCACTAGTTAATGGATATAAATCAAAGTTAGATAATGATTATAATGTAGAAAATGTAAAATAACATGAAAAAAAGAGCTATATAAATAGCTCTTTTTTATTTAAGTTTTAACTTTCAAGTCCTTTTTTCATTGGAGAGAATACTAACCCTGAAAATATAAGTCCACATAATGCGCAACCTACATAAAGTACAGGAGTTAATACAGGTTTATCTAGTAAATTTCCAGATATACCACAGATTAGTCCTAATAATAAGAACATAACCATATTATAACTTCTTCTCAACCGATCCATTGCTGATTACAACCCCCTTTAAATTTACGAAAATCGTAGGAAGTAAAAACACGAGGTAGCCAATTAAATTTCAGATTAGCTACATATATATATATTAACACAAATTTAATACTAAACCAATAAAACTAGGTATTTTACCTATTTTGTTAATAATATTTAACATTAAAATTCTATTAAATATATATTAAAGTTTGAGAAAAAAGATATAAGAGGATATACCTGGGTTAGCGACATTTAAAGTTGAACTTTGCTTGTGGAGCAAAACATGTATAGCCTCTTATACCTAAGACTTATGTTATACTAAATATGGTGTTTAATTAAAGAAAAGAGGTATAACAATGAATAACAAAACATTAGTTAATTTTGAAGAAATTCAAAAACTAACAGAAATAGATAAAAAAACAATAGAGCAAAGGGCTTTAAAATTAACAGAAGAAACAGGAGAAGTAGCACAGGCGATACTTAGCAGTATAAACGCATGTGGATGTGGATATAAAAATAAGTCAAAGCATGATATAACTGAAGAATGCTTAGATGTTATTATAGTTGCAAGTTCAATAATAAGTCAAAACTATGAAAATGAAGTGGATATTGAACTTATAAAAGAAATATACAATAAAAAATTAGTAAAATGGAAAGAAAAGTGCAGTCAAAAGTAGAAGTTAACTCATAAAAAGTGAGTTAACTTTTTTAGTTTTATGAAAATGTATTCGCTTAAATAGATTAATAGAATATAAGTTTTTGTCACATATATAAAATAATATTTCTTTATTTGTAAAATATATTGAAATGATATTTCAAAAGTGGTATTATGAAATTACAAATAAGAAAACGAATTCATGAAAATATGGAGGTAAAAAAATGGATAAATTAAACTTATCGAAATTAACAACAGAAAGTAGAAACCAAAACACATTAAATATAGATAAAGTATCAACTTTAGAAATGGTTAAGATGATAAATGAAGAAGATAAAAAGGTAGCAAATGCAATAGAAATAGAACTACCTCAAATAGCAGAAGCTATAGATGGAATAGTAGAGAGAATGCAAAAAGGTGGAAGGCTAATATATATAGGTGCAGGAACTTCTGGAAGGTTAGGAATACTAGATGCATCAGAATGTCCTCCAACATATGGAGTATCAGAAGAATTAGTTCAAGGATTAATAGCAGGAGGTCAAGAAGCCATATTTAGAGCTAAAGAAGGTGCTGAAGATTCTAAAGAATTAGCTGTATTAGATTTAAAGGACAAGCATTTAAATGAAAATGATACGGTAGTAGGTATAGCTGCATCAGGTAGAACACCATATGTAATAGGGGGATTAGAGTATGCAAATAAAATAGGAGCCCTAACGATATCAGTTACATGTAATGCAGACTCACAAGTAGCAAAAGAAGCTAAAATAGCAATATCTCCAGTTGTTGGAGCAGAAGTTGTAACAGGATCTACAAGATTAAAGTCAGGGACAGCACAAAAATTAGTATTAAATATGCTATCAACAGGAAGCATGATAAAAATGGGAAAAGTATATGGAAACTTAATGGTAGACGTAAAAGCAACAAATGAAAAATTAGTTGAAAGATCTAAAAAAATAGTGTGTGAAGCGACAGGAGTAAGTTTTAAAGAAGCAGAAACTATTTTAAATGAAACTGGTTTTGATGTAAAGTTATCTATATTTATGATCTTGTCAAACTTAGAAAAAGAAGAAGCTAAAGTAATATTAGAAATGAATAATGGATATATAGCAAAAGCTCTTAAAAATATATAAAAATAGATAGGAGGAATTGTAATGACAAACCAAGAAATAGCAAAAAATTTAATTGACTTAGTTGGTGGAAAAGAAAATATTAAAAGTGTACAAAACTGTATGACACGTTGTAGACTTGAACTTTTTGATTATTCAAAAGTTCAAATGGAAGAATTGAAAAAGTCAGAAGGTGCATTGGGAGTAGTTCAAGCAGAAGGACAATTACAAATTATTTATGGACCAGGTAAAGTAAATAAAGTAACTGAAGAAGTAAATAAGATAGTTGGTAAAAAAGTTTTATTAGGTGATGATGCAATAAAAGAAACAAAAGATAAACTAAAGAAAAAAAATAATACAAAATTCAAAAATGCACTTAAAAAAGTTGGAAATATATTTATACCTTTAATACCATTATTTGTAGCATGTGGATTGGTTTTAGCAGTTAACAATATTGCAGGTGTATATTTTGGAGAAGCATATACAAGTACAACTGCAGCTAAGATAATAGGGTTAATAGGAAACGGAGTTTTCTCAGTTTTATCTATATTAGTTGGATTAAATGCAGCAAAAGAATTTGGATCACAAATGCCTATGATGGGTGGAGTACTTGGAGGGATTTTATCATCTCCAGTACTTGCTGATATAAATTTATTTGGAATGACATTAACACCAGGTAGAGGTGGAATAATATCAGTAATACTAGTTGCACTATTAGCGGTTTATATTGAAAAAGGATGTAAAAAAGTAGTACCAGATGTGCTAGACTTATTTATAACACCACTAGTGACACTAACAGTTTCAGTTTTAGTTGCATTATTAATATTGCAACCAGTAGGTGGATTTATATCTGATTCAATAGGCTTAGTAGTAGCAAATACTGTAGCATCAGGAAATATGCTAGTTTCTGTTATATCAGGAGCAGTGTCAGGAGCATTATTCCTACCATTAGTTATGACTGGAATGCATCAAGCTTTAACACCTATACATGCAGATTTAATAGCAAGTACAGGGTCAACAGTTTTACTTCCAATACTGGCAACAGCAGGTATGGCTCAAGTAGGGGCTACAATAGCAGTTTTTAAAAAGACTAAAAATAAAAGATTAAAAGAAACAGCAAAAAATGGATTAGTACCAGGTTTTTTAGGTATAGGAGAGCCTTTAATATATGGAGTAACATTACCTCTTGGAAAACCTTTCCTAGGAGCTTGTTTAGGAGCTGGAATAGGTGGAGCAGTAATGGCATTTTTCAAAGTTGGAGCAGTTGCAATGGGAGTATCAGGATTACCACTTGCACTATTAATAGCTGATGGAAAAATGTTTGTATTCTTAATTGGAGTTGTAGCATCATACGTAGGTGGATACTTCTTTACAGAATTATTAGGGTTTGAAGATCCAGTAGAATAAAAAATAGTAAAGGACTGACCTAAGGTTTGGGCACTCCAGATATAATACTAAGTTGTGCTCCCAAAGCTTATAAAGATGCTTTGAAGGTCGCTACAAATTAGCATTATATCTGGACCCAGCAAATAAGGTCAGTCCGTTTTTATATGACGAGGAGGAAGTACTTATGAGTTTAGGATTTTCAGTTTATTTTGGACTAGATAATACAAAAGATGAAAATATACAATTATTAAAAGATGCTAATGAGCTAGGATTTACTAGGATTTTCACATCACTTCATATTCCAGAAGCTAATTATGATATTTTAAAAGTTGAAGTGAGAGAGTTTTTTGAATTAGCAAAACAATATGATATGGATATAATTAGTGATATATCTCCAAATACTTTTAAATTTTTAGATTTAGATAACATGGATTTAAAAGGATTAAGAGATATGGGAGTAAAAACTATAAGAATTGACTTTGGATACACAGAAGAAGAGATCTCTAATATGAGTAAAAATGATTATGGTATACAAATACAATTAAATGCGTCTACAGTAACAGAATCGTTTTTCAAAAACTTAGATAAATTTTCGCCAAATTATGAAAATATAGATGCCCTTCACAACTTTTACCCAAGAATCGGAACAGGGATATCTGAGGAATGCATGTTAGAAAAGAATAAGATTTTAAATGATAGAGGAATAAAGGTATGTGCATTTGTTCAATCTAATAACAGAAAAAGAAGTCCATTAAAAGATGGGTTACCAACATTAGAAGATCATAGGAATAAAGATGTAAGACAAGCTGCAAATCATTTGTTTGCAATAGGAAATCAGTCAGTTTTTATAGGTGATTCACTTCCAAGCAAACAAGAGTTAAATGATTTAGCTAATCTTTTCACTGAAGGAGTAGAATTAAGAATAAAAGTAGATACTAAAGAGAAAGTTTCGTTAAAATTATTAGAAGAAATATATAGTTCACGAACTGATGGAGCAAGAGATGCTATAAGAGCTAGTGAAAGTAGGTTAATATTAAATGGAAATAATATAAAACCTGAAAATACAGTAGATAAAAATTATGGAGATATAACTATAGACAATGAAGGATACAAGAGGTATATGGGAGAGCTTCAAATTTTAACTACAACTCAAGCTCACGATGCTAGAATAAATAAAGTAGCATCAGTTTTACAAGATGACTTTTATCTATTAAAATATATAAAGGATGGTAAAAAGTTTTATTTTAGAAAGGTTTAAGTTATGAATATTTTAGAGTATATAAAACAAAATTATGAAGATTTTACAGATAGCGAGAAGCTTATAGCTGACTATTTACTTTCTAATAATGAGAGTATAATTAATTTATCAGCTAAAGAAATAGGGGAAATAACAAATACTTCGGCAGCTACATTGATTAGATTTTCAAAAAAGTTAGGTTTTGAAAGTTTAAATGAAATGAAGTTAAAGTTATCTATGAGTTTAAGAGATATAAAAGAAAAAGCTGATTTTGAGTATATAAACAAAAAACTTGAGACAACAGATATAATATATGGGATAAAAAAATCGATTGATAAAGTTATGGATAAAACTGTAAATTTAATTCAAGAAGAAGATTTAGAAAAAGCGATAGAGTTACTTTCTAAAGCAAAGAATATATATATATATAGTGTTGGAGTTTCAGGATTAGTAGGACAAGATTTTTATTATAAATTAAGTAGAATAAATAAAAGATGTATAGCACATGTGGATACTCACTTACAAATTACTTCATCTATTTTAATGGAGCCTGAAGATGTAGCAGTTGCAATATCATATTCGGGAACGACAAAAGAAGTAATAAAGTGTGTAGAAAATGCAAATAAAAATAATGTTCCAGTGATAAGTATAACAAAGGCAAGTATAAGTAATAAATTGGAAGATTTATCTGATATAACATTAAAGGTTCCTTATGTAGAAAAATCTTTAAGAGAAGGAGCTATGAGCTCAAGAATATCTCAACTTGCGATAATCGATATGCTATTTATAGGTATGGCTAAAGAAAATATCGAAGAAGTAGAAAATAAATTAGTAGCAACAAGAGAAGCAGTAAAAGATTTAAAGTTATAAGTAAAGATAGGGATATAGTTGTATTTTGCTACACAAGCAAAAAGACGCTTGAAATGTAGCTAAAATACAACTATATCCCTATGCTTATTGTGGAAGAGAAGAAGAAGAAGAAGAGGATGTATTTTGCTACACAAGCAAAAGACGCTTGAAATGTAACTAAAATACAACTATATCCCTATGCTTATTGTGGAAAAGAAAAAGAAGAAGGGTGTAGGTAGTTGATTTTAAACACTTAAAAGTCAGAGACTTTGGTGTTAAGAGTCAACTACCTACACCCTTCTTTACAATATAAAGTAAATCCACAAATTATGAGAAACTAGTGAAAAATATGAAGGAATTTAACTAAAGGAAAACTATCGAATTTAAGTGAATAGATAATATAAAACAAATAGAATAATATTAAGCAAAGGAGTTAACAAATGAATAAAGAAGGAAAAGTTGTAGTAGTCTCAACCATTTTAACAACTGCACTAGTTTCAGGGTTTACTTTATCACAAGCTCCCATTCTTGCAAATGAAGAATATAAGAGGGTAGAGAAGCAAGAAGTAGCTTTAAAAAATATTGAAGATAAGATTGATAAACAAGAAAATCAAAAAGATGAAATCACTAAAGAAGATGAAACTACGGTCAAATCTAATGGAAATGAAAAAAAACATAAAAAAGATTATTACGTCAATAAAAATTCAAATCAGCAGACATCAATAAATTCTCAGTATAAACCTACAAATGAACAACAAAATCAAGTAAAACCTTCAGTAAAGCCTGATGAACCGATAACACCGGAAAAACCAGTAGAACCTCCAGTAAAACCTGATGAACCAACAACACCGGAAAAGCCAGTAGAACCTCCAGTAAAACCTGATGAACCGACAACACCAGAAAAGCCAGTAGAACCTCCAGTAAAACCTGATGAACCGATAGCACCTGAAAGACCAGAGGATCCTATAGTGAAACCAGAAGAAGAATCAGATAAATCAAATACAAGTAGTAATCTAGGTGAGGAAGTAAGTCAAAATGTTTACTATAATGATATTAATAAAAAATAAATTTATTAGTAAGTTTTAATATATAAATAAAAATAACTTAATTTTGATAGGGATAATCAATAGATTACATCAAAGTTAAGTTATTTTTTGATGCAACAGATTTAGAAATACAATAAAAGAGAAAAATTTATTAAAATATATAAACATTGGGTATATCAATTAAGTAAAGATGTATAATATTAGCTTAAGTTAATAAAATAATTACATTTTTTACCATTAAATAAATAAAATATTGTCTATAATGTCGAAAAAAATAAAAAAATATCGTATTATGTTAGAATGTAGAATATATTAACTAGGAAATTTTCAGAAGGAGTGTAAATTTTGATAGTAAATAGAAGAGAACTTAAATACCCGATAGGTGAAACAGATTATTACAAAGTTAATGAACTTTTTAAGGAGGTATTAACACCCGATCCAAACAATAAAAGTTATGGGTACCGTATACGAAGCTTATACTTTGATAGTTTAAACAATGATGATTATTATGCAAAAGTAAATGGAGAAGAGATAAGAAAAAAAATAAGGTTGAGAATATATGACACTAAAACAGATAAGGTCAAACTTGAAATAAAGCGAAAGATGAATGTAAGTCAAAGAAAAGAGACAACTACTATAAGTAGAGAAGATGCAATTGCTCTTATAAATAAAGACTATAGTGTACTTTTAAATTATGAAAATGACACAGCTAAATCTGCGTACAATATAATGACTATAGGTCAATATAGACCAGTAGTGCTTGTAGATTACAATAGAAGGGCTTATATACATAATGAAAATAATATACGAGTTACATTAGACAGTGATATAAAGTCTAATGAATTTGACTTTGATATGTTTAACGAAGATATATTAATGACACCTATTGTAGATTATTATAATGCAGTTTTAGAAGTTAAATTTGATGGGGAACTATTTTGTTGGATATCGCAAGCTTTAGCTGGATTAGACACAACAAACAGATCTCTTAGTAAGTATTGTAGCTCAAGACAGTTTTTTGAAAATTATATATTATAAGGATGTGGTGGAATGAAGGAAACATTATATAAATACTTAACAAATCAAAGTGGAACTATAACAGCTTTTGGAGCATTGGAAACAATGTGTATAGCATTATTACTATCGGTAGTAGTATTTTGGACATACAAAATAACATTTAGCGGAGTTATGTACAATAGAAAATTTAACGTATCTTTAGTAATGCTCACTTTAGTTACAACTATGGTAATGATAGTTATTGGTAGTGATATAGCTTTATCTCTAGGTATGGTAGGGGCACTATCTATAGTTCGTTTTAGGACTGCAATAAAGGACCCAAGAGATACTGGTTATATATTTTGGTGTATAGCAATAGGCCTTAGTGTAGGTAGCTCAAATTATATGGTAGCAATTATAGGCTCATTATTCTTATTTGCAGTTTTATCTATGTTTAGTTTTAGTGGATTTGGAAAAGAAGACAGATATATATTAATAATAAGAGGTTTAAGAGAAAAAGAAGAAGAGATTATGAGATGTGTATTTAACTCATTTAAAGGGAGTCAATTAAGAGCTAAAAATTCAGTAGGAGACAATATAGAAATAATATATCAGATAAAAATTAAAAATAATGAAGATAAAAATATTATAGGTAGCTTATATAGTATAGAAGGGGTTAGCACTGTAAATATAGTTGCTCAAAATGGAGAGACAATAGGTTAGGGGATATATTATGAAAAAAGATATATTTAAAAGCTTTGTAGCAATTACTTTTTTATTTTTAACATTATTAATAGTAGCAAACCTAAGTAATATAAAAGAATTATCGCAAAAAGAATTCGAAAAAGTTAAACAAAAAAACTTCAAAGCATATCAACAAGAAAGTAAAATAAGCAAAGATTACAACTTACCTATAGTTCTGATTGATACAGATGGAAACAGCATCAAAAGAGAAGATAAAACTGTAGGACAAATTCAAATTTATGATAATAAATCAGGATTAAATAGATTAAGTGATACACCGAACCTCACAAGTAGAGCGAGTTTTAAAATAAGAGGAAATAGTACTAGTAAGTACCCTAAAAAACAATACATAATAAAACTTATGGATAAAAAAGGTGGGGAGAAAGAAAAAAGTTTACTAGGAATGCCAAGAGATTCTGAATGGGTGTTAAATGCGCCTTTTGCAGATAAATCTTTAATGAGAAATTATATAGCATTAGAAACATCTAGCAAAATAATGGGATATGCACCTAGGGTAAAATTTTGTGAAGTGTTTTTAGTAGATAACAAAAGTCTTAATATAGATGATTCTAATTATCAAGGTGTATATATGATGATTGAAAAAATCAATAGAGGAGAAGACAGAGTAGATATAACTAAAACTATAGAGGGAAGAAATGATACTAGTTTCATATTAGCTAAAAATAGACAAAAAGAAGGAGATATAGAAGTTGATAGTTATGGGAAAGAAATTTCATTATATAATAATGGATTAAATATTGAATATCCTAAAAAAGATTTAACACCCGGGAAATACCGATACATACAAAGATATATAAGTGAGTTTGAAAGAATGCTTTATTCTGATAAATTTAATGATCCAGATATAGGATATAAAAAATATATTGATGATGATTCATTTGTTGATTTTTATATAATTAATGAATTTTTTAAAAATACTGATGCTGGAATTTATAGTACATATATGTATAAGGACTATAATGGAAAAATGAAAGCTGGTCCAGTTTGGGATTTCAATCAATCATTAGGAAATCATACTGAAGATATAGGACAACCATATGACTATAAAGGGTTTTTTATGAATCAAAGACCTTGGTTTGATAGATTAATTGAAGATAAGTTATTTGCTAATAAAGTTGTAAATAGATACAAAGAACTGAGAAAAACTTATTTAAGCGATGAATATTTGATAGGAGAAATCGATGAAGCTCAAGGAAAATTAGGAAAATCAATTGAAAGGAATTTTAATAAATGGCCAATTAAACTGTGTAATCAAGCAGAGGTATTTGAGGAGAATAGTTCAGATTTATTTAGTGATTCGAATATAAAAACTCCACAAGAATATATTGAATTTTTAGATAAACACTCCCATTTGCTAAAATCCACAGAAGGCAAAGCTAAATCATATGAAGAAGAGTTAAACTTAATGAAAAATTTTATAAAAAATAGAGGTAAGTGGATGGATCAAAATATAAATACCTTAAGTAAGTGGGCGATTTAATAGGAGTGAAATTAGATGAAGAAGTTTTTAACTATTTGTATATTAGTTTTTGCAATAGGTACGGTTGTATTTCAAAATTTTATATCAAATGATATTTTTGCAAAAAATAAGACTTATTTTGTGAAAACTAAAGGAAAAGATATTTATATAGCTAAGAATGATAAATGGGAAAATTTAAAAGTCGTAGGTGTAGATTTGAATTCTACTAAACCCGGTGTATTTCCAAGTGAAAATATGATAAGTGAAGAAGAATATTTAAGATGGATAAGTTATATTTATGATATGGGGGCTAACTGTATAAAGGTTTCGCATACAATGGATGCTAGCTTTTACGATGCACTACATAAATTCAATAAAGATAAAAAGAATCCTATATACTTAATGCAAGGAATTTACTTTGATGAAAAATTGCTTAACAATGGTAAAGACCCGGAAGGGAAAACTGCATCTGAAGCATTTAAAAATAATATTAAAATTGCAATAGATTCTGTTCATGGAAATTTAAATAACTTAAAAAAATCAGATATATTTGAAAGATATAAGACAGATGTATCAAAATATGTTATTGGGTATAGCGTAGGAATTGAATTTGCAAAGCATGACATAATATATGCAGATATAATGAACAAAAAATCTCCGTACAAGGGGAAATATATGTATACAAATAAAGATGCATCTTCATTTGTATCATACCTAGCTAGTATGGGAGATTATTTAACTAAATATGAATTTGAAAAATACAAAAAACAAAGTTTAATAAGTTTTATAGGTACATCTCCATCAAATATAATCAATAAGAAATCGAGTAAAGATGAAAAAGAAATAAAAAACTTTGTAGATGTTAGTAATATAAAAAGGACAAGATCACTAAAAACAGGTATAGTTGCTAGTTACAATATATATCCATCTTTTACGGATTTAAAAGAATATCAGGACAATATGGATGAATACTTTAAAAAGATTAATGATCATTATAAAATACCCGTTATAATCGGAGAAATGGGCGTCCCATCAAGCAGGGCAGGCGGAGATTTTAACAAAGATGTTAACAAAGGCTATATTACTGAGCAGGAACAGGGTAAAGCTTTGGTTAGTGCATACAGAGCTATAAAAAAATCGGGAATTTCAGGATGCTTTATATTTGAGTTTCAAGATAGCTGGGCATCTTCGTCATGGAATACTAAAGATAGCAAAATCTTAGATAGATCAGCTTATTGGAGTGATGCACAAACATATAGTCAAAGCTTTGGACTTATGGACTTTGAGCCAGGTAAAGTAAATGAAACTCCATACCCGGATGATAGCTTAAGTGATTGGAATAATAGTGATATTTTAAATAAAAATGATAAATTAAGTTTATATGCAAAAAGTGATGATAAGTATCTATATTTAATGGTTAAGTCACAAAGAAAGCTTAATTTAAAGAAAGAAGGATTGTATATAGATTTAGATGTAACTCCTAAGTCAGGATCAAATAAAAGTACTCAGTATAATCTGAAATTTGATAAACCTGTAGATTTTATAATTAGTATAAATGACAATGAAAATTCTATGGTATCAGTACATGAATACTATAATAGATTTAACTTTTATGAAAACAAAACACTTTATGAACAACGACCAGATTTAATAAAAAATACACCTGATATGGACTATTTCTCACCTATTTATATGGATATAAGACCTAAGATGTATGTTAAATCATTGAATGAGACATTAAATAAAATAAGTTATGAGACTGGCAAATTAACTAAAGGCAATGGAAATCCTAATAGCAAAAACTATAATTCAGCTACAGATTATTATATAGGAGACAATTATGTAGAGGTTCGTATACCATGGGGTCTTATAAACTTTATGGATCCTTCAACAAAACAAATTCAAGATGATTTTTATAAAGAATTTAAGACTAAGCCTCTAAGAATAAATGCTATAAATATAGGAGTAACTGAAAAAGAAGAGAATAACACTATAAATAGATTAAATAGCAAAGCGTACAATTTAAAGGGATGGAATGTACCTGAGTATCATGAGCGTTTAAAGCAATCTTATTATATAGTTAAAGATGAGTTGAAAAAGTAAAGAGGAAAAATTTATGAAAAATATAGTTGATATATATTTAGTACTGAGCTTTTTTATTTATATAATAGCTTGTGCTGTTATTTATATGATAGCAAAAGATATTTTAAACTTTAGATTTTTGAAAAAAGTAAAAGCTATAAAGCCAAAGTTTGAAGCTGAAATTTTAAAACAATTGAGTTGTGTAAAAAATGGAACTGATATATCCAAAATGGATATATCATATGTTATAGAGAAATTAAAATATAAACCCTATATTAAGGTTTTTAATAATACTATAGAAGTTTTTAATAAAGATAGAAATAATCATAAATATACAAAAACTTATATGGAGAATTTCGAAGATATAGTAAATAGATACGTTTTAAAGCATAAATTAAAGGATAATACATTAAAAACATATATGGCTATAAATCTAGGAGAATACAAGCTTAGTAATTACGAAATAAGTGAGTTTTTACTAAGTTGTATAAATACTAAATCTATATATCTAAGAGTAACAGCATTAGAATCAATATCGAAAATAGGAAATATAAATACATTGAAAAGTGCTATTGAATATGTATCTAAAGAAGAAAAATATATAAATAATAAAGTTTTCACAGATATAATAAATCAATTTGGAGGAGACAAAAGTGAATTAGATAAATATTTGATAAATGATTTTAAAGAGTTTAATGAAAGCCTACAAAAAGTAATTGTTGGACATTTTAAAAATAATAAAATTGAATTTGTAAAAGAAGAACTATTAAACCTATTAAAAGATAATATAAGTAAAGAAATTAATATAAGTATAGTAAAATACTTTACTATTATAAAGTATGATGAATGTAAGGATACAATCATTGAATTGTTAAATAATGGGGATTGGGAATATAGAGCTGTATGTGCAATTGCTTTAAAAAATTATAAGTGTAAATGTAGTGAAAAAGCACTTTTAAAAAGTATAAATGACAAAAATTGGTATGTTAGATATAACTCTGCAATAAGCATATTAAAATTTGGTGATAAAGATTTAATAAACTATATATTGGAAAATGATGACAAATATGCAAAAGATATACTTTTCTATGCAATGTTTATGGACAACAAGATATCGTATGAAGAGTATTTAGAAAAATTAGAGGAGATAGAGGTAGAATATCAATGTTAAGATTATTCGTAGATTATTTAAATGCGTTCTTTTTATATTATATGTTTATTTACGCTATAGTATTTTTTATATCTACTATATTTGCTATTTTAAATTTAAATGAAGATAAACGTAATAAAATGTATTTAAACGAACTTTCACTGAAAAGCACAGATAACTATGTACCTGTTTCTATATTAGTTCCAGCGTATAATGAGGAAGAAACAATTTGTGATTGTGTTGAATCGTTATCGTATGTAGATTACCCAGAATATGAAATTATAGTTATAGATGATGGGTCAAATGATGATACTTCTAATAAATTAATAAATAAATTTGAATTAAAAAAAGTTCCAAGACCTATAAGAAGATTGGTTAAATGTAAGAGTGAACAATTTGTATATGAAGGTTATATCAAAGATGGTATAAAGTTGACATTGGTAAAAAAAGAAAATGGAGGAAAAGCAGATGCATTAAATATGGGCATAAATGTATCCAAATATCCATTGTTTATTTCTTTGGATGCAGATTCAATTTTACAACGTGATTCAATTAGTAATATAGTTATGCCATTTATGGAAGATGATACAACTATAGCTGTAGGAGGTAGTATAAAAGTAGCCAATCAAGTTGTTTTAGATAAAGGCCAAGTTATTAAAGTAATGCCACCTAAAAAGATTCTTACAATATTTCAAACAATAGAATATTATAGAGTGTTTTTAACAACAAGGGTTTGGTTTAATAGTTTTAATGGGAATTTAATAATATCAGGAGCGTTTGGATTATTTAAAAAAAATGCAGTTTTAAATGTAGGGGGTTATGATACAGATACTGTAGGGGAAGATATGGACCTTGTGGTAAAACTTCATTCTTTTTATAGAAAAAATAAGATCAAATATAAAATTAAGTATGAATACAAAGCTATATGTTGGTCGCAAGTTCCGGAAAAACTTAAGGATTTAAAAGGGCAAAGAAGACGATGGCATATAGGCCTAATCACTAGTTTAAATAGTCATAGATACATATTTTTAAATCCTAAATACGGCTTAGTAGGTATTTTTTCTTTTCTTTACTTTGTTGTGTATGAAATGTTTTCATGTATAATTGATGTTTTTGGGTTGATTATAATTTTAATATCGTATTTTAGTGGATTACTTAATTTAAAATTTTTAATCACTTTTTTATTTATATATATTTTCTATAGTGTAATAATTTCTTTGACAGCGATAATACTTGAAAATTACATGTTTAAATATATTTTAAAATTATCAACTTTATTAAAGCTCATGTTATTTGCATTTCTTGAAAGTTTTGGGTATAGGCAACTATGTTCATGGTATAGGATAACAGGCTTTATTGGATACAGAAAAAGAAAATATCAATGGAATAAAATAAGTAGAAAAAAACAAAATAAGATAAAATAAAATAATGGTATGACTTAAATTAAGTCATACCATTATTTTTTTATTCATAAAATTTAAGTAGGACAATAAATAAAAATTAAAAATGTCTATAGGGGGAATAGAATTTGTATAAAGTAGATTTAAATAGTGATTTAGGAGAAAGTTTTGGTTGTTATAAAATAGGTATGGATGAGGAGGTTTTAAAGCATATAACCTCAGCAAATATAGCTTGTGGCTTTCATGCAGGCGATCCAATACAAATGGATAAAACTGTAAAATTAGCGATGGAAAATAATGTGCAAATAGGAGCTCATCCAGGGTTTATGGATATTATAGGATTTGGAAGAAGAGAAATGAAGATTAGTAAAGATGAAGTTAAGGCTTATGTAAAATATCAATTAGGTGCACTAAATTCTTTTGTTATTTCAAATGGAGCAAATATACAACATGTAAAAGCTCATGGTGCTCTTTACAATATGGCAGCGAAAGATTATGAGATATCTTTATCTATAGCACAAGCAGTATATGAGGTTGATAAAAATATAATACTTCTTGGACTTGCAAATAGCTCAATTATAGATGCTGGGAAAGATGTAGGATTAAGGGTTGCAAATGAAGTATTTGCAGATAGAGCATACAATAGCGATGGAACGTTAGTATCAAGAAGTATTGAAGGATCTATTATACATGATCCAAATATAGCAATAAAAAGAGTTATAAAAATGGTAAAAGAAAATAAAGTAGAGGATATAAATGGAAAAGACATAGATATCAAAGCTGATTCTATATGTGTACATGGAGATAATCCTAAAGCTATAGAATTTGTAAAAAGTATAAGAGCAGAGCTTATAAAGGAAGACATAAATATATGTTGCATAAGTGAAGTTATTAAATAATTGGAGGGGTATTTATGTCTAATAAAAAAAACTTAACAGCTCTTATGGGAGCAGCTTTTATAATGGCTACTTCAGCTATTGGACCGGGCTTTTTAACTCAAACAGCTAAGTTTACAGAGTTATATGGAGCAAGTTTTGGTTTTGTAGTTTTAATGACTACTATATTTTTTGTTGGAGCACAGCTTAATGTATGGAGAATAATAGGCGTATCTGGGCTTAGAGGGCAGGATATAGCAAATAAGGTTTTGCCGGGATTAGGTTATTTTATAGCTATATTAGTAGGAATAGGAGGACTTGCATTTAATATTGGAAATGTAGGGGGAGCAGCACTTGGGGTAAATGTAATGTTTAATTCCAATGTTACAATATCTACTTTAGTATGTGGTTTTATAGCGATAGCAATTTTTTTAATAAAAGAATCTGGGCCAATAATAGACAGATTTACAAGATTCTTAGCAATTATAGTAATAGTTGTAGTAGGATATGTTTCTATAATAAACAAACCTGATATGTATCAAGTTGTAAAAGGAACATTTATTCCAGAAAATCCAGGCAGATTGATTTTTCCAATAATAACTCTTTTAGGCGGTAGTGTAGGAGGATATATAACTTTTGCAGGAGGACACAGACTTATTGATGCGGGAATAACAGGAGAAGAGAATTTAAAGGATGTAACAAAATCTTCGATATTAGGGATAAGTGTAGCAACTATAGTAAGAATTTTATTATTTTTAGCGGTATTTGCAGTTGTTTCACAAGGATTAAGTTTAGATCCTGAAAATCCAGCTGCATCAGCTTTTAAATATGGAGCTGGAAATTTAGGATATAAATTTTTTGGATTAGTATTGTGGAGTGCTAGTATAACATCAGTTATTGGAGCTGCATATACATCTGTCTCTTTCATAAAAACGCTTCATCCATTAATAGATAAACATGAAAATAAATTTATAATTTTGTTTATATTTATGTCAACATTAATAATGGCAGCAGTAGGAAAGCCAGCAAGTTTACTTATTTTAGCTGGGTCTTTAAATGGATTGATTCTTCCTATTACCTTAGGTGTTATACTATTAGCATCCAAAAACAAAGAAATTGTGGGTGAATATAAGCATCCAAAATGGTTATTAATTTTAGGGGTTTTAGTAGTAATAGTTACTGCTGTAGGTGGTTTGATATCGCTTAAAGATATAACGAAGTTATTTTAAAAATACTTTTTGGGGGGACAAAATTAGTTATGGAAACAAAATACTTATTAGCGGGAGATAAAGCTATAGTAGTTGAATTTGGAGATATTATAGATGAAGATATAAATAGAAAAGTTATAAATTTAATGAAGAGTATAGAATCGTCTAGTTTGATTGATTCTATATATGAGATGATACCAACATATAGATCTCTTATGATAATTTATAACCCTTTAAAAATAACATTTAATGATCTTATAAACTCAGTAAAAAATATAGAATGCAATTTGAAAATTCTAGATAAAAGAGAAAAAAATATAATTAAGATACCTGTTTTGTATGGAAATGACTGTGGTCCTGATATAGATACTGTTGCAAAACATAATAGATTAAGCATTGAAGATGTTATAAGACTTCATAGTGAAGCTGAATACTTAGTTTATATGTTAGGATTTACTCCTGGGTTTACATACTTAGGGGGAATGAACAGTAAACTAGAGACTCCTAGGTTAGATAATCCAAGGGTTAAAATACCGGAAGGATCTGTAGGGATAGCTGGAAAACAGACAGGAGTATATCCTATAGAGAGCCCTGGAGGATGGCAATTAATAGGAAGAACACCTATTAAATTGTATAATCCTAAAAGAGAAAATCCTATACTATTAAAAGCAGGAGATTATGTGAAGTTTACACCTATAACAAAGGATGAGTTCAATACATTTTTAAATGAAGGGGGAGTTAATTAGTGGGAGCTAAAGTTTTAAATAAAGGATTACTAAGCTTAATTCAAGGTGGTTCTAGGATAGGGTTTCAACAATATGGAGTTCCTGTTTCTGGAGCAATGGATGATTATTCATTAAGAGTTGCAAATGTGTTAGTTGGAAATGATGAATATGAAGCATGTATAGAATCATTAATAATTGGACCCACTATAGAGTTCGATGAGAAATCTATCATAGCAATAACTGGTGGAGATTTAGGTCCTATGTTAAATGGAATTAGAATTGATATGTATAGAAGTTATATTGTAAGTAGTGGAGATATATTATCTTTTTCTGGGATGAAAAATGGATGTAGAACTTATATTGCATTTGGTGGAGGAATAGACGTACCTATTGTTATGGGGAGTAAGTCAACGTATATAAAAGGCAATCTAGGAGGATATAAAGGTAGGGAACTCAGAGATGAAGACTATATAAGACTTTTAAAATTTGATGGAAATATAAACTCAATTTTGCCTAAAAAATATGCAAAAGAGTATGATAAAGAAATTATATTAAGAGCAATAAGGGGACCACAAGATAATATGTTTGACTCAAAAAATATAAAAACTTTTTATAACTCTGTATATACTATAACAAATGAATGTGACAGAATGGGGTATAGATTATCTGGGGATAAAATTAATCATTTAGATGGTGCAGATATAGTTTCAGATGGAATAGCGTTTGGGGCAATTCAAATTCCAGGACATGGAAATCCTATTATTATGATGTCGGATAGACAGACAGTAGGAGGTTATACAAAAATAGCTAATGTTATAAGCGTAGATCTATGCAAATTAGCTCAATGTAAACCCGGAGATAAAGTTAAATTTAAAGAAGTAGATATATATGAGGCGCATAGAACTTTAAAAAAATATGAAGATGAAATTTCTGAAATTAAGAACAATATAAAAAAGTTTGAATTAGTGAATGAAAAATTTTACAGTATAAATTTAAATGGGGTTAATTATAGTACTATATGTGAAGAAATACGTTGAATTTTAACAACTTTTAATAAATGAAAAAATTACCAATATATAATTATATTGGTAATTTTTTTATTTATTTTACTCATACCATTTAACAATCACTATATTTAGGACAAACCTTAACGCTACTCATAATACCTGTTATTTTTAATTTAAAGATTTAATAGTATTTTTTTAAGATTCTGTACAAAATTTTAAAAAAATACTAATTTCGACAAAAACTTACAGTTAAAAAGTGTATACTCGTAGTAATAACAAAAAGTATTAAAGGAGTGATTCCATGAAAATAAAATTTGATTTATTTAGACGGGAAAATTCTAACTGTAATGAAAAAAATTACATAGCAGAAAATAACAAAAGCTATTTAAATAGAAAGTATGCAGGATATAGTTACTTAAAAGAATTTAACTTAAATAAAGACTACTTAGATAAGTCTGATTTTGAATCTGGAGGTAAAGGGTTTTTAAAAAAAATAGATTGGGCTAAGTCTAGTGATAGAATAAAAGAAATTAAATCATTAAATGAAGAAGACTGTTATACCTCTGAATTTAAAAAAAATTCACTGTATTATAAATCTCTATATATATGTCCTAGCTGCAATAGTCATATGCTTTACAAAATTAGAGCATATAATATAGATACCGAATTTAAAAATAAAAATAAAAGGATACATCATATATATACGTGTCCAGATTGCAAAATATTTTTAGCATCAATTAGGATATATAGCAAAATACATTCTAGATGGATAGGAAATAAGCTTTCGAACTATGCACTTATAAGTGATAGTTACCCAAGATTAAGGTATAAAAAAATTTTAAACTATACTGAAGGTCTACACAGCGATTAATAAGTAAATATTTAGGAGAAAAAATTTATGCAAAGAATAAAATACTTAAAACTATTTATATCTATAGTTTTTGTAATGATACTCAGGGCTGATATTTCTAATGCACAAGAAAGTATAAATTTTAAAAATATAACTATAAACCAAGGATTATCTCAGGGAACAGTACAAGCAATAGAACAAGATAGTAAAGGGCGAATATGGATAGGAACAAATGATGGACTAAATGTTTACAATGGATATGAGTTTAAAGTGTATGGTCAAAAAAAAGACCCCAAAAAAGGAATAGCAAATAGTTATATTATCGATATAAAAGAAGATAAGAAAGGTAATTTGTGGGTTGCAACTATAGGAGGGGTAAGCAAAATAAATACTGAAACCGATTCTATAAAAAACTACTACAATAGCAAGGATAATGGAAATTTATCAGATAGTAGTGTTTATGATATTTTAATAAACAAAGATGGTGAGGTTTTAATTGCAACAGCAAATGGTGTAGATATATATGATGAAAAAAATGATAAGTTTAAACCAGCAATTAAAAACTTGAATGAATTAAAAAGTAAACATATATACGATATAACTGAAGATGATAGTGGCAACTATTGGATTGGGGCTAAAAAGGGACTATATAAATTTGATAAAAAATATGAAACGGTTGAACAGTTTTTGACTAAAGATACTTGTGGAAAAGATTTAACGGTATACAAAGTTTATTTTGATGGGGATAAGAATTTATGGGTTGGTACTAGAAATGAAAATTTATATAAAATAGATACAAAAACAAATAAGGTAAAAGAGTATGACCCTCCAGAAGGAATTGATAAAAACTCATCTATAAGAGACATATTACAGGATAAAAATAAAGAACTTTGGATAGCTACAGACTCGGGATTAGTAAAATACGATAAGTTAAAAGATAAGTTTAGAGTTTATCAAAAGGGAAAGTACGATGTAAATGGGTTAACCGATAACTTAATATTTTGCATAATGGAAGATAAAAGTGGTCTTTTATGGCTTGGCACTTATTCTGGTATAAGTATATTTGATTCAAAGACTAATATAAATTATTATAAACATGATCCAAATCCAGAAGATAAGACATCCATTTCAGACAATATGGTAAGTGGGATTTATAAGGATAATGATGGTGTGCTATGGGTTGGAACAAATTCGGAAGGAGTAACGGTTTTAAATAGAGAAAAGGAAAAAACTTATTATATAAAAAGAGAAGATGGGTTAAGTAGTAACAAAGTGTATGATATAAAGGGAAAAGGAGACATAATAGTAATTTCGACAGATGATGGACTGAATGTAATAAATAAAAAAGAAAAAACGTTAAAGGTGTATAATAAAGACAATGGTTTAAAAAATAGCAATATAAGAAGTGTGCTTATCGATGATGATGATAAGGTATGGCTAGGAACAACTGAAGGGGTTTTAACATTAAATATATCTACAGGTGAAATAGTAGATATGTCTAGTTTGTCATCTAAATATAATATAGAAGATAAGTTAAATGGATGTATTTACAAAGATAGTAATGGAATGTATTGGGTAGGCTATTTTTTAGATGGAGGGCTTTTAAAATTTGATCCTAAGACTCAAAAAACAAAATTATACAGGATGAGAGAAAATGACTCAAACTCTATAAGTAATAATTCTGTAAGAGTTATAAATGAAGATAAACAGGGGAACTTGTGGATAGGTACAAATTATGGGCTTAATAAATTTAATCCAAAAACAGAAAAGTTTGAAGTTTACACAATGGAAGATGGATTACCTAATAATACTATATATGGAATAGTTATAGATAAATTAGATCATATATGGGTAAGTACAAATTACGGATTATCAAAATTTGATTACAAAAAAAATGAGTTTACAAATTTTGATATAGTAGATGGATTACAAGGAAGAGAATTCAATGGAAAATCATTTAATATAAGTGATGATGGTGAAATTTTCTTTGGAGGAACGAACGGCTTAAATTCGTTTAGATGTGAAGAGTTAAAGAAGAAGAAATATTATATAGACTTATCTATAGGAGATATATATGTAAATGAAAAAAGATATAACAGTATCGAGGATTTTAACTTTAAATTCAATGAAAATAATATAAGTATAGAGATGTTTTTACCATACTATAAGAATATGAGGGATACTAAGTATTATTATAAGATAGAGGGAGTAGACAAAGATTTTAAAGATGTTAAAAGTAATAAATTAAACCTGGTAAATTTAAACCCAGGTAAATATACTTTAAAACTTAAGGCAATAAATAATAATGTAGCTGAATCTAATGAAAAAACAATTAAATTTTCTATAAAACCACCGATTTGGAAAAGTAAAATAGCTATGGTTATCTATGGAATTATATGTATATTTGCTATCCTATATTATGATAGTAAAGTAAAATTGCTTGACTCTATGGTAAATAAAAGAACAAAGGCACTTACAAAGGAAATTGAAAAAAATGAAAAATTATTTAATAAAGTTTTAAGTTTAGAAAAGAAAAAAAATAGCTATTTTGTAAACTTGTCTCATGAATTAAGAACTCCATTAAATGTTATATCATCAACTGAACAGCTAATAAGTATTATGCTTGATAAAAAAGGTTTAAGTAAAGAAAATCTAAAGTATCATATGAGTGTAATTAATAAAAATGCAGAGAGGTTATTAGAATTAATTACAAATTTAATGGATATAGAAAAAATAGAATATGGAAAATATAAAATCAATAAAACTAAGCAAGATATAGTTGAGGTTATAGAAAATGAAGCCTTAAGGTTGAAAAATCATGTAGAATGTAAAGGAATAGATCTAATAATAGATCCAGAAATAGAAGAAAAAATAGTTAGCTTTGATAAAATAGAAATAAAAAGATGCATAGAGAACTTAATAAGTAATGCTGTAAAATACACACCAGAAGGTGGAATTATAGAATTAGGTATAAAAGATCATATAAATGAAGTAGAGATATATGTAAAGGACAATGGAATTGGAATAGATGAAGAACATAAAAAAATTATATTTGATAGATTTAGACAAGTAGTAGATGCAAATGAAGAAATTCAAAACTCCAGTGGATTAGGTCTAACGATAACTAAAGAAATAGTAAACCTACATGGAGGAGAGATTTATATTGAAAGTGAATTTGGAAAAGGTAGTAAATTCATTATAATACTACCAATTGAATAACTAAATAAAAAATAGAATACACTAAGTGTGTTCTATTTTTTATTTAGAAATTTAAAAGGCAAAAAATGTTAAAAAAAATCGAAAAAACGCGAAAAAAGCAAAAAAAGGAGTATAATATACACATGATTAATTAAGTAAAAAATATAAATAGGAGGGGAAAATGGATAAGTTATCAAAGAAAATAGACTCATATATTATAACACTAGTATTAGAATTATTTATTGTTGTAATGATATTATTTATATCAAAAGAAAATACTAATTTTTTATTGAATTTTATCATGCTAGGAATTACATTTTTAATTTCTATAACAACATATATAGGAGGCATTATATTTGGTCTTATATTAACATCAGTAGCAATATTTTTATATGCATCTTTAATATTTTATAGAAATACAGTATTGAATATAGATATAAACTATATATCTTATATTTGGATGTTAAGTATGCCTATCATATGTATGACTAGTGGAAGGTTATCTAATGTTATTTTAGCGATTCAAAAAGATAACAAAGTATTAAAAGACAAATATAAAAATCTTGTTACAGTTGATGAAGTAACAGGTCTTGGAAACATTAAACATTTCTATTCTACTTTAGAAAAAGAAATGAGTAAATCAAATCGACACAAAAATAAGCTAACACTAATGATGATAAAGCTTCCTTATTATAAAGAAATTAGAAAAATAATTGGAGAAGAAAAAACATATAACTTAGTTAAAAGTGTAAGCAATATAATAATAGATTCTACAAGATCTGAAGATGAGAGATATTACTTGGAAAGTGACATGATAGGGATTATAATGCCATATACCGATTTTGATGGTGCAAACACAGTAAAAGAAAGAATTAAAAAAAATATAAGTGAATTAAATTTAGAATTAAATCAAGGAAAGTCATATATAGACATAGATACAAAAATAGCTATTGTTGAATATAAAGAAAGTATAAATGGTTCTATAGAATTTAAAAATTTATGTGAAGAGGAGCTTCAGTATGATGTGTAAAAAATATATTGCTATAATTCTAAGTGTTTTATTAGTTTTTAGTAGTAGCAGCATAGTTTTTGCAGATATACAGAAAAAAGAAAAAGCTCTAATAATATATGAAAATCAAAAGACATTTTCATATAAAGAAAATGTAGTAAATCACTTAAATGAACTTTTATATAGGTTTAACAAGAGTGTAGATAATATATATGTAAATGATTACAAAAAAGGAAATCTAACAAAATACGATTCAATATTTGTAATAAATATAGAAAATGAAATAAATAATACTGATTTGTTAGATGATTTATCAAATTATAAAAACAGTATATATTGGATAGGAAATAGAATTGAAGACTTTTTAAGTTATAGTAAAAAGTATGATTTAATATATGATAAAAAGGTAAATAGCATAAATGAATTAAATTATAAAGGGAAAAAGCTAACTATATCTGGAAGTGATTATTTTGATGTAGTTAACACTAAGGGTGAAAATAATAAGGTATTAGCAACTATGAAAGATTCTTATAATGAATATCCTTATGTTATAAACGATAAAAATTTATATTTCATTGCAGAGTACAAAATAGATCAGTCCTTCATATTTGAAGATACTTTAAATGATTTTTATAATATAAAAAACTTTGAAAAAGGTAAAGTATTTGTAAGGATTGAGGATGTGCATTTATTTAGAGATAAAAATAACCTAAAAGAGATTGCAGACTATTTATATTCTGAAGACATACCTTTTATGATAGCATTGATTCCAGCATATGTAGATAGCAAAACTGGGAAAATAAATACCATAAAAGATGATCCCGAGTTTATACAAACTATAAAGTATATGCAAGATAGAGGTGGTAGCGTTATTTTACATGGATATATGCATTCTTTAGATAAAAGAGAGATTTCAGGGGAAGGATATGAGTTTTGGGATATGGAAAAAGATGAGCCTATATCTGAAAATATGGAGAATTATGTTAAGGATAGAGTTTTAAGTGGATTAAGATTGTGTGTAGAACAGAGTATTTACCCTCTCGCATTTGAAGCACCTCACTATGCTATGGATCAAAATGGCTATACAGAATTAAAAAAATATTTTTCAACTTATGTTGGGCAATACCAAAATAATAACGAAAACTTTGCTACAAGTAGTTTTCCATATATCATAGAAGGAAGTAAAAACTTCAACATTTTAATTCCTGAGAATTTAGGATATATAGAACGAGATAATAAGTTTTCGATAGATATTATAAAGAATAACTTTTATAAACTTTCTATGGTAAGAGGATACACTGGAGGTTTTTTCTTTCATCCTTATATGAATATAGATTATTTAAAACAAGTTATATCTTACTTAAAAGACAGTGATGCAGAGTTCTTAAATTTAAAAGATATAAATAATTATGTAAAAATTGATGATATAAATATAAAATCGAAAGATGGCAAAATAGATGTTACGTATGATAAGAATAAGTCAAATGAAAAATCTAAATCTGAGATAAACTTTGAAAACTCTATGTCTAATATAAATAAAATAATCGTAATATTTGTGTCTGTTGTATTGGTTATATTTACGATAATATTTATATTCTTTAGATTTATAAATAGACGAAAATTTAGAAGGAGATAGTTATGAATAGATTTACTATAGTAGATTACTTATTTTTATTTTCTTTAATATCTATATGGGCAATACTTTTTATAAATATTCTTTTAGCTGCAAGTGGATATGTATATTATCTTAAAAATCTTAATTTTAAAGATGAAAGATTAAAAGAATATCCATTTGTATCTATATTAGTTCCAGCTCATAATGAGGGAAAGGTTATAGGAAAAACTGTGGAGTCATTGTTATTATTAGATTATCCTAGAGATAAAATGGAATTAATAGTGATAAATGATAATTCAAGTGATAATTCTAAAGATATACTTCAGAGTATAAAAAATAAATACAAAAAATATAATTTTACCATTATAAATACAGATAATATTACTGGAGGTAAAGGAAAATCAAATGCACTAAATATTGGATATCAAGAAGCAATAGGAGAGTTTATTGCAATATATGATGCAGATAATACTCCAGAAAAAACAGCACTTAGATATTTAATCCAAACCATAGTAAAAGATGATAAGTTAGGCGCTGTTATTGGAAAATTTAGAACTAGAAATAAACATAAAAACATTTTAACAAAATTTATAAACATAGAAACATTGAGTTTTCAATGGATAGCTCAAGCAGGACGAAGACAATTATTAGGACTTTGTACGATACCAGGAACTAACTTTGTATTAAGAAAAACAACTATTGAGCAGTTAGGTGGATGGGATACGAAAGCAATAGCCGAAGATACAGAGATAAGTTTTAGAATTTATAAATTAGGCCAAAGAATAACGTATGTGCCTCAAGCTGTAACTTGGGAACAAGAGCCAGAGACTATAAATGTATGGATAAAGCAGAGAACTAGATGGGTTAAAGGAAATATATATGTACTAGTTAAGTATATAAAAAATATATTTAAAGGTAAGCAAAATAGAGTATTATTCGATATAGTATATTTCTTCTCAGTATATTTTTTATTTTTAACTTCAGTTGTAATATCAGACTGTATATTTGTTTTAAGCTTACTTAATATAGTACAGGTTAATATACCGTTTAACTTTTGGATTGTATGGGTATTATCATATGTCCTATTTATTTTGCAAGTTAGCATAACTTTATCTATGGAAAAAGGAGAAAGTGGACTTGAAAATATATTTTTAGTTGCAATTATGTATTTCACATATTCACAAATGTGGCTATTAGTAGCGATTAAGGGTATGTTTGGACATTTCCAAGATGTATTTTTAAAAAGAGAAGCTAAATGGTATAAAACAGAAAGGTTTTAGGGAGGTACTTAATGAGAATAATAACTATAGCATTATCGTTAATACTAACTTTTTCTAATATTAGTTTGATATTTGCAGATAATGAAGATGTAAAAGCATATAAATTTCAAGATGACGTGACTATAAATGGTGTTATTGGAAGCACCGAAAGATTTTTTAATGTATCTCAAAATTGGGATGTTAAGGATTTGAAATTAAATTTAGTATATACAAAAAGTGAGCTATTGGATGTAAACTATTCAACCATTACAGTATTTATTAATGGAGAGCCTGTAAGTTCAAAAAGGTTAGATGGAGATAGAAAATATCAGGATAAATGGCAAGTTAACATTCCTAAAGAACTTGTAAAACCAGGATATAATAGCATTTCTATAAAAGCATATAAAACTATATCAGATAAAATATGTAGAGATGATTCTAATACTGCAAATTGGTTAGTAATACATAAACAATCAGATATAGAATTGAATTATTCATTAAAATCTAACTCAAATGAAATAAAAGACTATAATAGTATATTTACAAATATAGGTAATGAGGAGTATGTAGATACAACTTTTGTATTACCAGATAAGTATAATAGCAATGAATTAAGCTCCATAATGAACTTAAGCTTAAATATGGGACAAAAACTAAAAGCTGACAATTTCAAATTGGATGTAAAACTAAAGTCAAATTTAAAAGAATATAATAACAATATTATCTATGTAGGTGGAACAAATGATACATCTACAGATTTTTTGAACTTGCTAAGCAATGACGAAAAAAATCAGGCTAAAAATAAAGCTGTTATAAAGCAAGTAATTTCTCCGTTTAATAAAGACAAAAGAATGATTTTAATAATCTCAGATAATAGCAAAGCTCTTGAAAATGCAACTAAATTAATCTGTAATAATGAGCTGTTAAATGAATTAAATAGTAGTAGCTTCATAATTGATGAAACTAAAGATGTTTCAGAGATAAAAAAAGATACTAAAAATAAATTGACTTTAAATGACTTAGGGTATAATGATTTTTTACTTAAGGGACCTTTTTCACAAGAAACTAACTTTGATGTATCTATACCTAAAAATAAAATAAGTACGGCTGGATCAATTTTGAATTTAAAGTTTAGATACGCTAAAAATTTAGATTTTGGAAGATCATTAGTTACTGTATATGTAAATGATAAGCCTATTTCAAGTAAAAAATTATCTTTAGAAAAAGCAGATAATGATAATTTAGAAGTAAACCTTCCAACGGATGTTTTAGGCAAAAATTATTATAAAATAAAAGTTGTATTTAATTTAGAGTTAAAAGATTTAATGTGCGTTACAAGGGATACAGATAACCCATGGGCTTATATTTTGGATAGTTCATTTATAAAGTTTGATTTTAAAGACAATAATAGTTTGAATTTCAAAAGTTATCCATATCCTTTTATAGATAATCAACAAGCAAATGATATAAATGTAGTTGTTTCTAAGAATTTAAACTCTTCAGATTTAAGTAATATAGCTAATATAATTGGAAATATGGGAAGAGATGCAGTTTATAATACAGGAAACTTAAATGTATTAACTGATAGTGAATTTTTAAACACGAATAAAAAAGGAAATCTTATAGTTATAGGAACTCCAGATGATAATAGTATTTTAAAAGATATAAATAAAGACTTATACATTAAATTTGATAAGAATTTTAGTGGATTTGAAAATAACGATAAGATTAAATTTTTAGATGATAAATATTCAAAACAATTATCAACAATACAACTTATAAATTCACCTTATAGTAAATCAAATTCAGCTATTATAGTATCTTCTTTAGATAAAAATAGCTTGAGTTCATCAGTAAGGTATTTATCTGATAACAATTTAACCAGAGATTTAAAAGGGGATGCAGCTGTAGTAAATAGAGATGGAGGTATTCAGGATATAAACTTCAAAGAAAACAACACAAAAGATGAAGAACCCGAAGATAACTCTACTAAATTTAAATTAGAGAGATCAAGTTTAACATTTATACTTATTGCAGGATTTTTATTCTTAACTGTAATAATATCAGCTATATTATTAATATTAAAATATAGAAAGTAGTTGATAATCTTGAAAAAGGTAATAATTTTAACACTTATATTAGCTTTATGTGGAGGCATAGTTGTATATAGACATAATAAAGCAGAAGTACCAGATAAATTAAATTCAGTAAATTTATCTACAGATTATGAAATTGATCAGGCATTACAAGATATAAAAATGTTAAATGCAAATACTGTAAATGTACCTATAGTTATAAAAATACCTTCTTTAGAATCTAACAAAATGATTATAGATGAATATAGTAAAAACAAGGCTATACAAATTATTAAAATTTTGAAAGAAAATAATAAAACAGTAATATTAGAAGCATTTCCATGGATTGACAATGGAAGTAAATATGAAACTGAATATAATCCTAAAGATAAAGAACAATTTTTTAATGATTGGAAAAGTATATTAAGTGAGCTAATTGATGAGGTAGCAGTTCCATGTAAAGTAGATATTATAAATACAGCGTCTAATTTCAGTAAGCTTGAACCTTATGAACAACATTGGTGTGACATAATCGATTTTACGAAAAAGAGATTCAAAGGACTTGTAACATATAAAACTTCATGGTGGTACACTGCTAAATGGGATCTTAAAAGTAAAGAGTTATATAATAAAAAATTAAATAACAAATTGTTTTCAAAAGTAGATTTTATATCTATTGCAGCTTATTTTGAGCTTAGTGATAAACCTATAAATACAGTTGAGGAGTTGGTTAAATGCATCAATAGTTCTACAGTAAATAATAGAAATCAAAATATAAAACAAGAAATTAAAAATTTTGCAAATAAATATAATAAAAAAATTTTTTTAGGGGAATTAGGATTTCCAAGACTTGAATATGCGGCAACACACCCTTGGAACAATAATGTATCTGACTTGGTAAGTGGAGATGAGCAAGCTAGATGTTTTAACGCATATAAAATAGTCTTTGATGATGAAAAGTATATTAAAGGCTTTTCTATTTTTGCTGTAGGAGAAAAAGGTAAAGATAAAATGTTTTACCCATCAAAAGAGAGTATTAATTTTATTAAACTATGGTATGAATAAAATGGGAATATATGGTTAGGAAAGATTAAAGATAATATTATTATTAAATACAAAATGATTGAAACGGAGAGAATTATGCTTAAAAAAATAAGTAACATTTTAGTTATTCTCATAGTATTAATACCCATAATTGATAATAATATATATTCACAGGAGAAACCATATAAAAATAAAGTTATAAAAGTTGGATTTTATGATTATAACCCGTATTTTTATATAGACAAAGGAAATCCAACTGGATATTATAATGATATATTAGACACTATATGCAACGATTTGGGAATTGAATATGAGTATAAATATACTAATATTTTACAAGCAATGAGTATGTTGAAAAATGGAGATTTAGATTTACTTATTGGAATTAATAGAACAGAAGATAGAGCTAATGAATTTGAATTTACAGATAGCTATATAACTTTAGAAACTTATGGATTATATACTAATAAGCCTATAGATTATGGTAATATAAAAGGTTTGAACAATTTAAGATTTGGATATATACCTGGAGAGACCAACTCGAAATGGATAATGGATTTATTAAAAAGTAGGGATATAAAAGTAATTCCTGTTGAAGCGCAATCTTATAAAGAACTTGATGATTTACTAATAAAAAATGAAATTGATGCTACTATTTCTCATATAAATAATACAAAGTTAAGCGATATGAATGAGATTTTTGAATACTCAACAGGACCTGTTTACATAGCTGGAAATAAAAAAAATAAACAACTTGTAAAAGATATAGATAACAAGTTAAAGTTGTATTCTAAACAAAAATATAGTCCAATAGATAATCTTAAAGATATATATTTCAATAAAGGTGATGGTGTGTATAAAAGTAATTTCAAAATAATTATTTTAATAGGATTAAGCATTATTGCATTTTTAGCATATATCTTTTATAAAAAAAAATTACCATATATTAAAAAGTGCAAGATGAAAAAAATCATAAGAGAAGATTTGAAGAAAAATAAATATTTTTTATACTACCAACCTATAATAAATCCTAAAAAAAATGAAATAATTGGATTTGAGGGATTATTGAGATTGAGAAAAGATAATAAAATACTAACCCCTTATTTTTTTATAAAAGATATTGAAAACAATGATATGTTATTTGAAACTTCATTACATATATTAAAACTTGCAATAAATGATTATGACATTATAAAAAAATACAATAATATGAAAACTGATGAATTTTATATATCACTAAACATGTCTTTAAATGAAATTGAAAATGATACATTTATAAAACAAATATGTGATATATCAAATTTAATGAATATGAAAAAACATAGTATATGTATAGAAATTTTAGAAAAAGTTGGAATAAATGATTTAAGTAAAATAAATAGGTCTATAGAAAAATTAAAAAAATGTGGATTTATGATAGCTATAGATGACTTTGGTGTTGAATATTCCAATTTAGACATATTAGAAAAATTAGATTTTGATATAGTTAAAATAGATAAATACTTTATAGATAGTATAGAAAGTTCCATTTTTGTAAAGGAAATTATTATATTTTTATCTAATATATGTAAAGCCACGAATAAGTCGATTGTATGTGAAGGGGTAGAATATAAATGTCAAAAAGATTTTATACAAAATATAAAAAATGAAAAGATGTATATACAAGGATATTATTATTTTAAGCCACTTAGCATAAATGAGATAAATAAAATAAATATTGATTAATACATACTAATGATTTATAATTAGATAAACTGATTACAATATCTGTATAAATTTGACGATAAGGGTCAAGAGTTTCTACCAAATCACCGTAAATGATTTGACTACAGGAAGTTTGTTTATTATTTTTTATAGTAAATACAACTCCTGTCTTTTTAGACAGGAGTTTTTTTAAACTTTCTCAACATTATTTATGCAGTATACTAAAATTTGGAGGCATATTTATGGAAAAGTTAAAAGAAAAAATATTAACTGAAGGAAGAATTTCAGGTAATGATATATTAAAAGTAGATAGTTTTTTAAATCATCAATTAGACGTAGCATTTTTAAATGAAATAGGAAAAGAATTTTCAAAAAGATTTGAAGGTAAAAAAATAGATAAAATACTTACAATAGAAGCTTCAGGTATAGCTATAGCATCTATAGCATCTCAACATTTTGGGAATGTACCGGTAGTATTTGCAAAAAAAGTTGAATCTAAAAATTTAGATAAGGACGTTTATGAATCTGAAGTATATTCATTTACTAAAGCTAAAAATTATACAATAAGAGTTTCAAAAAGATATTTAAATAAAGGTGAAAATATATTAGTTTTAGATGATTTTTTAGCAAATGGAAGAGCTGCAATAGGTTTAAATGAATTAGTTGAAAAAGCTCAAGCTAACTTGGTTGGAGTTGGAATAGTTATAGAAAAAGGATTCCAAGATGGGGCTAAACTTTTAGATGAAAAAAATATAAATTTACAATCATTAGTAGTTTTAGAATCAATAGAAAATGGACAAATAAAGTTTAAATAAAAAAGCTGGTTTTAACCAGCTTTTTTTTATGCATTAATTTGTAGAAAAAAATAGATAATAATTTCTGTTAAATAGTCAGAAAATGTTATATAATTTAATTAGGTAAAAAATGGAAATAAAAAGGGGAGGTCCCATATGAGGCTAAAGATAAAACTGGTAATTGGGATTACCTTAGTTTTTATATTTTTGGGGTTAGGTTATATAATTATAAATACGACTATGCGATATCAACAAGAGTTTGGAAGCATTGTATATAATTACAGTGAAAACGAAGAAATCGGAAAAGAAAAAATTTAATTAGTCTTAAAACAAACTGCGTATGCAGTTTTTTTGCGCATTAGATAAACGAATAAAACTTAAAAATAATATATAATGATTTAATAAAATTTAAAAAACAGGAATAAAATTATTAAATTTGTTTTAATTTTTTCAATATGTTACCATTTTGAAATAGTTGTTACGAAGCTGTAATACACATAATGGATTAATTAGAGTATAATGTATATATAATAAAAAGTGACATTAAGTGACAGTAAGGGGGAAGTTATGAAAAAAAATAACAATATTTTTTCTGGCTCTAATAAAAATAAGAAACGGGCAAAACTAAATGTTAAAAGAGCATTTTTACTAATGGTAGTATGTGTAGTTATATTTGGTTCTTTTAATAAAGTTAAAGCTTATGTGGATGAAACAATAAAAGAAAAACAAGAAGAAAAAGTTGCAGAGGAGAAAAGACTTGCAGCAGAAGAACAAAAACGTAAAGAAGAAGAAGAAGCTAAAAAGAAAATGATCGGAGTTAAGCATGGAGCAGAAAGTTATAGCTACAGTGCCGAAAAAGTTGCAGAGAAATTAAAAAGCGGAGACTATTCAAATAATGGAGAAAAGATAGTATTTTTAACTTTTGATGATGGAACATCAACTACAGTTACTCCAGAGATATTAAAAACATTAAAAGATGAAGATGTTAAAGCTACATTTTTTGTAACAGGATCTAATATAGAGCGTGGTGGAAAGAAAGCTGAAGATTTACTAAAGCAAGAGTTTGAAGAAGGACATGCAATAGCAAATCACTCATATAGCCATGATTATGGTATATTATACCCAAATAGAACATTAGACTTAGAAGCTTTCAAAGGTGACTTTAAAAAGACTGATGATATATTAAAAAGAGTTTTAGGACCGTACTTCTCAACAGAGGTTATAAGATGTCCAGGTGGACATATGTCATGGAAAGGTATGGAACCTTTAGATGAATATATGGCTGCTAATAGTATGGCTGCAATAGATTGGAATGCCTTAAGTGGAGATGCTGAAGGTAAAAAGAAATCACCTGAAGAACTATACAACTATGCAGTAAAAACTTCAGAGGGAAAAGAAATGGTAGTTATTTTAATGCATGATACTTATGGTAAAGAAAATACTGCAAAAGCTCTTCCACAATTAATAAAATACTATAAAGATAATGGATATCAATTTAAAGTATTAGTATAGTGAAGATTAATTAATTGATTATATATTAAAAAGAAGAGGATACGATGTATATAAAGTTACATTGTATCCTCTATATTTTTATTTAAAATAAAAATATAGAGATTAAGTTATATATACAAAATCTCTATATTAATTAAATTAATTAAATTTTATTTAAAGCATTAAATAATACTATATCAATACTATCATTTATAACTAAATCAGCTTTATTATCAGCAGGAGTAGTACTTTTATTTATAAGGATTAAATTCTTCCCTTTAAAATAGTCTATAAGTCCTGCTGCAGGATATACTACAAGTGATGTCCCTCCGATAATTAAAGTATCAGCTTTAGATATAGCATTAATGGATCCTTTTATTATAGAATCATCTAAACCTTCTTCATAAAGAACTACATCAGGTTTAACTGTATGTCCACATTTAGTGCAAGTTGGTACATCCTTTGAATTAAGAATGAAATTGGAGTCATAAAACTCATTACAACTAACACAGTAATTTCTATGTACAGACCCATGAAGTTCAAATACATTTTTGCTACCTGCCATTTGATGAAGCCCATCGATATTTTGAGTAATTACAGCTTTAAGTTTACCTATCTTTTCAAGTTGAGCCAAAGCAATGTGAGCATTATTAGGTTTTGCATCAGGATAGATAAGTTTTTTCTTATAAAAATTGAAAAATTCCTTAGTATATTTCAAATAAAATGTATGTGAAACTAATTGCTCTGGAGTTAAAGTAATATTTAATTTCTCATTAAATAATCCGTTGGAACTTCTAAAGTCAGGTATATTAGACGCTGTTGACACTCCAGCTCCACCAAAGAATACTATATTATTACTTTCCTTTAAAATCTGAGCTAGATTCTCTATTTTTTCTGACATTAAATCATCTCCATTTTAATTTATATAACTATTCAAAATCTAATTTGTTAATAAGTTTTACTTTAAATATTCATCTATGGATTGAGCAACAATTTTAGCAGCTACAACAGCTTCTATAACCGTTTTAGCACCATGAGTAACATCTCCACAAGCGAATACTCCATCACGAGTAGTATGGCCACTATTATCTGTCATAATAAGTCCTCTATTATTAACATCTAAGCCTTTGTTATTAGAAACAATAGTATTTCTAGGAACTTGGCTAACTGCAACTAGTATAGAATCACATTCAAATAACTTTTCGCTATCTTCTACAGTAATTAAAGACGTAGTTCCATCTTCATTAACTACTTTTTTAGTATCAGCTAAAATTATACCTTCATTAACTATTTTTATAGGAGCTTTATAAGTCATAAACTCTACACCTTCTTCAATAGCTTCATGAATTTCAGCTTTAGTTGCAGTCATATTATCAAAGTCACGTCTATATGCTACGAAAACATCTTTTGAACCATAATGTTTAGCACTTCTAGCAGCATCCATAGCAACATTACCAGCACCTATAACAACAACCTTATTTCCTAAGTCGTAATTCTTAGGAGAACGTAGGTAATCGATAGCATAGTGTACATGACCTAAGCTTTCTCCTTTTATTTCTAACCTTCTTGGATTCCAAACTCCAGTACCTATAAATATAGAATCATATCCATCTTCAAGTAACTTGTCTAATGTAAGTATAGGACCAACTGTAGCATTGATTTTAAACTTAACTCCCATATTTTTTAGTATATTGATTAAATTATCAATTATTTCTCTTGGAAGCCTAAATTCAGGTATACCGTATCTAAGAATTCCTCCAAGCTGCTCATTTTTCTCAAATACAGTTATGTTATAGCCTTTTTTTGCTAACTCAAATGCAACTGTAAGACCAGCAGGGCCAGATCCAACTATAGCAATGTTTTTTCCGTTTTTGCTTATATTAGAAAAATCAGCATCTTTTAAATAATTTTTAGAAATTTCCTCTTCTATTTTATAAAACTGAATTGGTTCTCCTTTAATTCCTCTTATACAATTACCAGCACACTGATCTTCATGAGGGCAAACAATTGCACAAACAGCAGAAAGAGGATTATTATTAAATAAAAGTTCACCAGCTTCTTTTATTTTACCTTCTTTATATAAATTTATTACAGTAGGTATATCTGTACTTATAGGACAAGCACTTTTACATCTAGCATTTTTACAAACTAAACATCTATTAGCTTCTAAATTTAAATCTAACAAAAAATCACCACCTATATTAATATCTATTATTATACCCCAGAATAAGTACTTATAACATAGGGAAAATGTCGGAAAATGTAAAAATATATAAACAAACGCATATATTTGACTAAGAAATGAGCTGAATATATAATAAAAAGTATAAATTAATAAAGCGTAAAAAGGTTATGAAAAAATTTTATAATCTTTTAATATTTTAGATTGGAGCAATATATGGATATTTCGCCGTTAATTATATCTATCAAAACATCACTTGTTGCAACTTTAATAACTTTTATTTTAGGTATTGTTATATCGTATAAAATATTTTGGTATAAAGGCAGATATGAAAGTTTGATAGATACTATGCTAACTTTACCACTTGTATTACCTCCCACAGTAGTAGGATTTTTTATATTAATTACAATAGGAAAAAATGGACCTGTGGGAATGATACTTAAAACAATAGATATAAATCTTATATTCACATGGACAGCTACTGTAATTTCAGCTGTAATCGTATCTTTTCCTATAATGTATAGAAGTTTAAAAAGTTCATTTGAACAAATAGATAATAACATGATATTTGCAGCAAAGACTTTAGGGCTTAGTGAGAAGGAAATATTTATGAAGATAATGTTACCAATATCATACCCTGGGATAATCGGAGCTGTAATTTTATCATTTGCAAGAGCCATTGGAGAGTTTGGAGCTACACTTATGATTGCTGGCAATATACCTGGAAAAACTCAAACTATGCCTATTGCAATATTTTTTGCAGTTGAAAGTGGTGATATGAATAAAGCTATGATTTGGGTTATGATTATCATTGGAATTTCAGCAATTGTAATAACTATATCAAATTTTATATCTAAATCTAGAGATAAAAAATTTGGGAAAGGAAATTAAAATGTCTTTATATGTGGATATAGAAAAAACTTTAAAAAATTATAAGCTAAGGGTATTTATAGACCAAACAAATAAAATTACAGGATTATTAGGGGAGTCTGGGTGCGGAAAAAGCATGACTTTGAAATGCATCGCAGGACTTGAAAATCCAGATAAAGGTAGAATTACTTTGAATGGTAAAGTTTTATATGATTCAGAGAAAAATATAAATTTAAAACCTCAAGAAAGAAATGTGGGTTTTGTATTTCAAAACTATGCGTTATTTCCTCACATGACTGTATATGAAAATATAGAAATCGGATTAAAAAATATAGATAAAAAAAACAAAAATTTAATTTGTAATAAATACATAGAAGATTTTAATTTAGAAAAAGTAAAAAATAATTTACCAAATCAACTATCAGGAGGGCAGCAGCAACGAGTAGCATTGGCAAGAGCTTTAGCGAAAGAACCAGATATATTACTTTTAGATGAACCATTATCGGCATTAGATTATCATTTAAGAGATGAAATTGAAGAAAATTTAAGAGTTATACTGAACAGATATAAGGGAAGCACAATATTTGTAACACATAATATAAATGAAGCTTATAGAGTATGTGAGGATATAGTTGTATATGATGAAGGTGTTGGAGTAGTAACAAGAAATAAATATGAATTATTTAATAATCCGAAATCTATAAAAGAAGCAAAATTAACAGGGTTTAAAAATATATCAAGATTTAAATTTATAAATGATAATTTGATTTATGCAATAGATTGGAATTTAAATATTGATATAGACAATGCAAACCAATATAAAAATTTACAATATTTATGTATACGTGAATATGATATAAAAATTAGTGAGAATAGAAGGAGTGATGAGATTTATATGGAAGTTATAAATATTACAGAAAATCCTTTTGACTTTACTATTGTAATAAAAAATGAGAAGTTTAGTAATGCAGCTGTTATTTATATGAATATTAAGAAACATGATATAAATACAATTATAGGTGACTCGATAAAAGTGATTTTTAATAAAGAAAAAATCTGCTTTTTTTAGAAAATTCAAAACAAAGGAGGAGTTGCAATGAATAATTTAAAGATAGTATGTGATAGTTTATCTGATATATCAAAAGAGTTAAGGGATAGGTATGATATCGAAATGGTTCCGTTGACGGTTAGATTTGATGATAAAGAATATAGAGATGGTATAGATTTAGAACCTAAAGAATTTTATGATATGTTGAGAGATGGAAAATTGCCTCAAACATCACAAGCTACATACTCTCAATTTAAATCTGTATTTGATAAATTTGTAAATGAAGGTAGAGAAATTTTATACATATCAGGATCATCTAGGGCTACAGGTACATATCAAAGTGCAATAATGGCTAAAAATGATACGGATGGGAAAATATATACTTTTGATACTATGAACTTTTCATATGGCTGTGGGATGCAAGTTGTTAAAGCTGCACAAATGGCTAGAGAAGGTGCTAGTATAGATAATATTTTAAATCAATTAGAATATATGAAAGAGAATATGTATGTAGTATTTTCTGTAGATGATTTAAAATACTTGCAAAGAGGAGGTAGGATATCATCATCTAAGGCTGTTATAGGAAATATGTTAGGAATAAAGCCTATATTAGAAGTTAAAGATGGGTTAGTAACACCAGTGGCGCAAGTAAGAGGAAAGAAACATGTATTTTCTAAGATGGTAGATATGACTAACGAATATTGTGGTGAAGGAAAAGAAATTGCTATAGGTCATGGTGATTGTAATCAGGATATGAGTAAATTAAAGGACCTTGCAACTTTGGAGTTAAATCCTAATGGAATTTCAATAGTAGATGTAGGATCTTGTGTAGGTGCTCATGCAGGTCCAGGGATTTTAAGTATATTTTGTGTTAGATAGATAAATGATATAAATTTAAAAGATAAAAATTAAGCATAGGTCATTGGACTTATGCTTTTTTATGATTAATGAAATTTGAGATATATTAGTTAAATTAACAATTTGTTAAAAAAATACCATCATATTTGGGGTATTTGTAGTCAATTGATTGCGATTCGTATACAATTTATGTGGGAGGGGAGAATTATGAAGTTATATGCGCTTTGTTGTATCACTGTTTTAGGTATATTTATATATGGAGGACAAGGAGAAGAGCCTGTAATGAAAGAAGTTTTTAATGAGATTCAAATAGAAGAATCAACAAAATTAGACATTGAAATTTTTTGCGCATAAAAAAAGCACATCATATGATGTGCTTTTATAATATGCTGACTAAGCAGCAGTATCTTCGTCATTTCCGTTACCACGTATTATATCAGCAGTAACTATTTTGTAGTTCTTGAATAGTGTATGTCCTAAGAATCCAGCGAATATACTTACTACTATACATCCAGCAGCAGCCATTAAAGCAGGAGTTCCGTTTTGTCCAACTGCTACAGCGAAACCAGCTATTGGAGTAGCCATACCTGGAACACTTATTGCAAGAGGTGCAACGTAAGTACTTATTAAAGCAACTACAACACCTGATAATGCTCCACCTATAAAGTTAGTAGTGAATACTGGTATTGGGTTTGCAGATATTATATCTGATTGAGTTAATGGTTCTATAGCAACAGCTATAGTATCTTTTTTATCACCAAACTTCATTCTAGAGAAGAATACGAAGTTCATGAAAGAAGAACCAAATACTGCTAATGCACCTATTGCCATTGGAAGACCAGTTAAACCTATTATAGATGTTAATGCCATTGATGATAATGGAGCAGTAGCAACAACTGTTATTAATCCTCCAAGTATTATACCCATGAATATTGGAGAAGATGTAGAAGCAGCTGTTAAAGCTTGTCCTATTTGCATTAATGTATCATTAACTATTGGGTTCATAAACATAGCTATTGCTCTTGATAATGGAGCAGCAACTAATATTATAACTATTAAGTCAAGACCAGCAGGAGTTTTTTCCTCTAAGAACTTAACAACGAATGATATTAAGTATCCTGCAACGAATCCTGGAAGTATTCCGAATCCTGAAACTGTTAAACCAACTAAAACTGCATAAACTGGAGATACTCCTAAAGCTAATGGTACTAATATACCAGCAGCAACTCCTCCTAAACTACCGTTTGCAGCTCCAACTTGCTCTAAGAAAGAGATTCCAAATTGTTGTCCAAATAATGAAGCGTGGAATGCTTCAACTAAGAAACTTGCGCAAGCAGCACTTGCTAGTGCACCCATAGCTTTCATACCGTGAGGTGCTTTGTAACTGAATAAAGTGAATAATGCCAGTACAACTAATAATAGTGCCGTACTCGTTATAATTTGCATCATAAAAAGTTTTCCTCCTCGTTGATTAAAATAAATAAATGCTTGTTATTGTTTTCCCGCTTTTTGCGGTTATGATTCAATTATATTATAAAAAATTAATTTTGTAAATAGTTTAAATGTAGAAAAATGTAGAAAGAGTTAGAAAATAAAATCAAATTTGAAAAATAATGTTAAAATTGCAACACAATCATATTGATGTTTTTGGGTGTTGTCTATACAAAGGAATTAGTGTAAACTAGAATTTGACAATACTTTTAAGGGGGTGGAGGTGAAGAAATGAATGAAATAATAAAAGAAATTATAGACTTCGTATCAAAAACTTTTCCTAAGATACATGCTAGTCTATATTTAGAGTCTTTAAAAGAGTATGCCGCAAATATAAATGTAAACAGAACACAATTAAGAGCACTTGTATTCATAAATAATAATGGGGAAATAACAATGACGGACTTATGCGAAAAATTAAATATAGAAAAAGGAAGTCTTACTACTATGGTAGATGACTTAACTAAAAAGGGATACTTAACTAGAACAAGAGATTCAAGAGACAGAAGAAAATATATATTAAACTTAACAACTTCAGGTGAAGAGATAGCTAAAGACTTTTTAGAAGCATTAGGAACTAGATTAGAATCAAGATTCTTGGAATTAAATGAAGAAGATCGTAATAAATTTATGGATTCTATAAAAAACTTAGAAGAAATACTTATAAAAGAAAGCTAGGGTATGTGCATAAGCACCCAATTTAAGAGACAAGTTAACAGTAAGTGTAAAAAGTGGCGAAAAAATAGACTAATCATTTGATTAGTCTATTTTAAATTTAGTTATTAGTTGCTAAATCATTTTTAACTTCCATATATTTTTCAAGACCTTCTTTTAAAATATTTGCAGCTTTCTTTAAATCATGTTCATTTAATATATAAGCAAGTCTTATTTCGCTTTTACCTAAGCCTTCAGTTCCATAGAATCCTTCAGCAGGGCAAGCCATAACAGTTTCTCCATCTACATCAAATTCATTTAGCATCCAGATTACAAAATCTTCTGCATTTTCTATTGGTAATTTAGCAAGTATATAAAATGCACCTGTTGGCTTTTTGCATATTACTCCTTCAACTTTCATTAATTCACTATATAAAACATCTCTTCTTTTTTCATATTCTTCATTAACTTTTTTAAAATAAGTATTAGGAGTTTTGTACAATTCTATAGATCCTATTTGATCAAGAGTAGATACACACAATCTTCCTTGGCACAATTTTAAAACCTGAGCAATGAACTCTTTATTTTTACAAGCTAAAGACCCTATTCTTGCTCCACATGCACTATATCTTTTTGATACGCTGTCAACTATTATTACTCTATCTTTTATTTCTTCTATATTTCCGAAGCTTATATAATCTAAGTTATCATAAACAAACTCTCTATAAACTTCATCAGCGATTATCCATAAGTTATTTTCTTTTGCTATATCAGCTAACATATGAACTTCTTCTTTTGTATAAACAGTTCCAGTTGGATTTCCTGGATTTGATATAAGTATTGCTTTAGTGTTTTTATCAATCTTAGAACAAATTTCTTCTTTGTTTGGAAGATGGAATCCATTTTCTGGATGCGTAGTTATAGGTTTTACAAAAACGTTTACACAAGAACTGAAACCATTGTAGTTTGTATAAAATGGTTCAGGCACTAAAATGTTGTCACCAGGATCACAAATAGCCATCATGGAAAATAATAAAGCCTCACTACCACCATTAGTTATAAGTATTTCATCTTTTTCAAAATTCATGTCATATGTAGCATAATAATCAATCATTGCATCTATTAACTCAGGCAAACCTTGAGATACAGCATACTCTAAAACCTCGCTATTGAAAGTATTGACAGCATCAAAAAAACCTTTAGGTGTTTTTATATCAGGTTGACCTATGTTTAAATGATAAACCTTTATTCCTTTTTCCTTTGCAGCTGTGGCATAAGGAACTAACTTTCTTATAGGTGAAGATTGCATAGAAATAACTCTATTAGAAAAGTACATTTTTAATACCCCCTGTATTATGAAAAATATGTAAAATCCCCTTACAAGAGAATAATATCATAAACGAAGGTAAAAAGCACTCAGTTTTTTCAGATATCATAAGGGTTTTATAAGATTTACAATCTGTGATAAAATATGTAAAATTATAACTATAGATTTACAAAAAATATTATAGCAAAATAGTATTTTGAAGATATTATATTAAGTATATATTTAAAAATTAATTAATTAATAAATACTCTGAATAGAGGTGTTAAATTTGAGTGATTTAAGGGTAGATTTATTTAGTGGAGATGTAATTATATTTGCTCCTGATAGAACAGGTAGACCGACTGATATGAAAAAAATTGAAGATGAAAAAGAATTAACTAATATTTATGAAGAGAAATGCCCTTTTTGTAGAGGGAATGAAGAACTTTCAGCAGGAACGACTTTTCAAATAAAGGGTGATTCTGGATGGATATGCAAATCTATTTATAATAAATATCCAATAATAGAAGAAGGGGCAATAGGAATAAGTGGAATTCATGAAGTTATTATAGATACATACAGACACAATGGTTCTTTTTATAATATGAGTGAAATTGAATTTAAAAATATGTTTCTCGCATACCAAAATAGGTATAAAGAGTATATAGAAAATAAAGATACTGTATATATTAGTATATTTAAGAACTTTCTTAAGAAGGCTGGAGCATCTTTAGCTCATCCTCATTCGCAAATTATTTCTATGTCTTTAGTACCTAAATATATAAAAAATGAAGTAGAGATACTAAAAGAGTACTATGAAAGTAAAAAAGAAAGTTTGTATGAGAAAGTAATAAATGAAGAAATAAGTTTAAATGAAAGAGTTGTGCACAACGGAGAAAAGTTCTTGGTGCTAATTCCATATGCATCCATGTACAACAATGAAGTTAGAATAATATGTAAAGATAGTTCTAAGTTTGAAAATTTAAGTGAAGTAAATTTAAATGAACTTGCCTACATATTTAAAAAAGTATTTGAAAAAATATACATTGAATGTGGATATATGCCTTTTAATTTATGTATGCATGCGCATCCAAAGGGATTAGAAAATGATAATTTATTTCATTTTCATTTCCATATAATTCCTAGAAAATATAACTTTGGTGGATTTGAAGTAAGTAATGGAATATATGTATCTTCAACTAAGCCACAAGACTTTGCAAAAAAAATAAAATTTAAGTAGATACAAAGGAGAAAAATATGAAATTTATATCTTGGAATGTAAACGGCCTGAGAGCTTGTGTAACTAAAGGCTTTATGGAATTTTTTAAAGAAATAGATGCAGATATATTTTGTTTGCAAGAAACAAAACTTCAAGAAGGTCAAATTGACTTAGATCTTGAAGGATACTATGATTATTGGAATTATGCTCAAAAGAAAGGTTATTCAGGGACTGCTATATTTTCAAAAAATAAGGCATTAGATGTTAAGTATGGAATAGGAATAGAAGAGCATGATAATGAAGGAAGAGTTATAACATTAGAATTTGAAGATTTTTACTTTGTTACAGTATATACTCCGAATTCACAACAGGGTTTAAAAAGACTTGAATATAGAATGCAGTGGGAAGATGATTTTAGAGATTATTTAAATAGGTTAGATGAGATAAAACCTGTGATAATGTGTGGTGATTTAAATGTAGCTCATACAGAGATAGATTTGAAAAATCCTAAGACAAATAGAAAAAATGCTGGATTTACAGATGATGAAAGAAATAAATTCACAGATTTTTTAAATTCAGGATTTATAGATACTTATAGATTCTTTAATCCAGATAAAGAAGGCGTATATAGCTGGTGGTCATATAGATTTAATGCTAGAAACAATAATGCTGGATGGAGAATTGATTATTTCTGTGCATCTAATAAGTTAAAAGATAGACTGGTATCAGCGGACATTCATACTGAAATACTAGGTTCTGATCATTGTCCAGTTGAGTTAGTAATAAAATAAAACATAAAATCATAATACCTTTAATATAATTTAATAAACTGTTAAATAAAGGAGGGTATTATGAATATAGTACAGCTTAAAGAAAAAGTAAATAAAGGGATAGCTTTAGGAGCTGAAGTTGTTTATATAAAAGAAGAGAGTCTTTTGTTTGGAATAGAGTCTATAGTTAGAAATGAAGATAATGAAAGTGTAGTATTTATAAAGTCTAAAGGAGAAAGCTTAAAAAGTGAAGATTTTATAAATATTATAGATGAAGTATACAATCAAGTTGGAAATGTAAATGTATATGTAGGAAAAGAAAGCAAATTTAGAAATGAAGATAAACCAATAGATGTTGTAGAGTTTGCACAATATGAAAATATAAAAATGTTGTTTTTGAATGCATAAAAATATATAAAAAAAGATAAGTCCTAAAATTAGGACTTATCTTCTTTTTTTATACTTAAAACCATGTTTTGATTTTTTCTTACTAGATTTAGGTGAAGCTTTAGGTGTTGGAGCTGGTATATCATCTATTAAAAACTGATTAGTTTTCCCCATCTTATAAGCTAAATCTATAAGTTTCTTATCATCGGAAGTTAAATCTCTTCCTAGTATCTTTTTAAATTCTTCAAATAAAGCAAGGTAGTTAACTTTCTTTTTAACTGATTTAGATCTAGCTCTATTGGATTTAACAGGTGTATATACATAAGTATCTGCAACTATATTTTCATCGTAGATATTTTTTAAAACCAAAGCTGTATAGTAAGCGTCGTTTAAGGCATCATGGTATGCCTTGTCTTGTTCAAGCTGTAAAATTTGTATAGCATTTTGAAGGCCGATACTTTGGCCAGTTGGATTATTAAAGTAAGATGATGCATACTGCTGAACGTTTATATATAACTGGGGCAATCCTTTTGAAGGAAGGGAGTAATAATTTATATTTCTGTATAACTCCTTTAAATCTCCAGAACCCCAAACGCACATTATACTAGACTTGCTAGAAATAAACTTTCTAAATTCCTTATATACGTTTGAAAAAGAAGGTGCATCTTTTACTTTATCCAATGTTATATGAGTCATTTTTCCAACGAATGGATGGATGGTTTTATATATATTGGGTTTTACAAAACTACTAAATTTGTCGATTATATTAAAATTAGCATCAAGTTTTATAGCTCCTATTTGTATTATTTCAAAAGGGCATTGTTCATTAGAAAATGTTTTGTTATTTTCTTTATCAAATCCCTGATTAAATTCTAAATCGAAAACTATATATTCCATACGAATCTCTCCTAAAAATTTTTGGTTATTAATTTAGTATACCCTATGTAAAAAAAAAATCATACACAGGATTTTTAAGTAAATTTAAAAAATTAAATATATTGCGAACAAAATACAAATATATTATAATAATATAAATTATATTGCGAATTAAAAGTGTTTTATTCTGAAAAACATTATAACTTGCAAATCATAAAATAAAATCAGTGAATTGGGGGATAAAAATGCAATCTTTATTATATGTTATTGAAAAACATAGTCACAATGAAAAAGATTTAAAGGAACTATTGTCTCAACATGAAAATATAAAATTTGTATCTCTGATGGGAGTTGATCTAGGTGGAAATGCTATAGATGAAAAAATACCTATAGAACTTTTTCTAGATGATATTACAGGATTTTTAAATTCAGGGATACAAACCGATGGTTCTAGTGTTGAATTATACAATATAGCAACATTAAACAATGCAAAAGTTGATTTAATGCCAGATAATGATGCTATTTGGTATATAGATTATAATATGGAAAATATGTGTAATAAGTGCAACTTACCGATAGGAACTTTAAAAATACCAGCATTTTTATTACATGAAGGAAAAAGAGTTTGCTCTAGAGGGATTTTAAAAAAGTCAGAAGAATATACAAAAGAAGTTATAATGAACATAATATCACAACAACCACACATGCTTGAAGGCCTAGGAATAAGTAGCATAGATGAAATAGAAAGTATAAATCTAACTGCTGCAACAGAACTAGAATTTTGGGTAAACACACCAGAAGATAAAGCTGATATAGAAGCTCTTCATGTATCTCAAAGTTTAAAAGAACAGTATTGGAAAAGAACAAAAGGAATTATAAGAACTTGTCTAGAAAATAGTCTAATAATACTTCAAAATTTAGGGGTAGAACCAGAAATGGGTCATAAAGAGGTTGGAGGAATAACAAGCTCTATTAGTATAGATGGGAAAACTAACCATGCAATGGAACAATTGGAAATAGACTGGAAATATTCAACACCACTTCAATGCGCAGATAATGAATTATTGGCTAGAGAAGTTATAGAAGACGTTTTTTGTAGGAGTGGTTTAGAAGTAACTTTCAAAGCTAAGCCTTTAGACAGTGTTGCAGGAAGTGGAGAACACACTCACTTTGGAATTAGTGCAAAGCTTAAAAATGGAAAGATAGTCAACTTATTTTCACCAGAAGATATGAAAAATGATTATACTACAAAGTTTGGATATGGAGCTTTAATGGGAATACTTAGAAACTATGAAGTACTAAACCCATTCGTTACTTCGTCTAATGATGGATTTAATAGATTAGTTCCAGGTTTTGAAGCCCCTGTTTGTATAGTTACATCAGTAGGTCACTCTTACGAAGTTCCATCAAGAAATAGATCTATATTAGTTGGACTTATAAGAGATCTTAATAGTCCTTTAGCGACAAGATTTGAGCTTAGATCTCCAAACCCATTATCTAATACTTATTTAGTTATAGCGGGAGCATACCAAACTATAATTCATGGAATAAAGGCTGTTGCGGAGAGTAAATTAGGTACAAAGGAATTAGAGAAAGAGCTATCAAAAGATATAGGCGAAAATAGTTTTTATCTAGAAAAAAACAGAGCATATAGAGACGAAAATGATGTTTTTGAAGACTATGAAGAAGAGGAAAGAAATCAAAGATTCTCAACTCCTCCAGCTACTGTATATGAGAATATGAAAAACTTAGAAACTCAAAGTTATAAGTTAGAATCATTAACTCAAGGAAATGTATTTTCAGATAAAATAATAGACTCATTTAAAGTAGGGGCTATAGACAAATGGAAAAAAGAGCTTAAAAATAGAATTATACAAGATAATATAGATATAATAAGAAGTTTAAAAAAACTACACATAAATGATGATATGGACGTTTTAGATGAAGTTTTATGGGAAGAGATAAACTATATAAAACATTATTTAATGAAAGATACAATGAATAAAAAATCTTTATTTACAAGAATAAAAGATTCTATAGAAATTAAAGATTATGAAACAGCATCAAATCTTCAAATAGAAATGAAAAAGAAAATGAAAGAAGTTCAACAAAAATATATTCAATATCAAAAAAACATATTTTAATAGTTTTTATAATTAGATAAAAGAGTATATTAAACTACTTTTATTTAGAGTTTAGAAAGGGATTAAGCAAAGCTTAATCCCTTTTGTTATATTGAATGAACTTTTTATCTGAAAAATATATGAACAGATAAACTTACTATTAATAAATAAGCAATTATAGATGAGTATTGTTTTATTTTTAATTTATTTAAAAAATTTAACTTTGTGCAAGTTGCCATAAACAATACAAATAATAACATAGAACTACTATCAAATATAGAAAAAGTAGATTTTAATGTATAAATATGAGGTATTAAACATGCAAGTGATAGTATTAGTGAAGGTGTATTTAGTTTGCTAAGCGTAGGGAGTACTTTATTTATATTTGATTTTAAAGTTCTAGAGTTCACTATCAAATATATATCAGAAAGTATGTATGATGCAGAATATATTATTATGAATATAGCAGATATAATTCCAAAGATAACCTCTTGATTTTTAATCATATTATCTTCCCCTTTTTAAATAAATTAATAGGTTTAAACAAATAGTTTATATTATTTTATTAAGTTTGATTGTCCATTGTGATTGATATTAAGTTAAATTTTGAATAATTTATATTTAACTTGTCTATATTAAGAAATAGTTATTAAGAAGGAGGGAAAAGTATGATTAAGAGTTTTAAAATATTAATGGCTGTAGGTTTAATAACGACTATGAGTACACTTAATATATATGGAGCAGAGACTGAAAATTCATCAGGTGAACAAATTGTAAAAGATATATACAACTTAAAAATTGAACAAAAAAATATCAATGAAAAAATTTCAGATATAGATAAATCTATAGAAGAAAAAAAGTTAATTCAAAAAGAATCTAGTGATGTGGAAGTTGTTCAATTAAACTTTGTTGATGATGAAAAGAGCTTAAAAGGTAATGAAGATTTATTGAAAAATTCTGTAGAGTCAGAAATAAAAGCTTTAGAGGAGTCGAAAGTACCTTTAAATGATCAAGTTGAAAATTTAGAAAATCAAGAAAATAATTTAAAAAATGAAATGAATGGAAAAGTAAATCATGGATCTTGGCCTGTGCCAGGATTTACAGAGTTGAGTTCACCTTTTGGTTATAGAATTCATCCTATAACTAAAGAAAGAAAACTTCATAAGGGTGTAGATATACCTGCTGATTATGGAACTGAAGTATTAGCTACTGACTATGGGGTTGTAAGTTTCTCAGGTGTTCAAAATGGATATGGAAATGTAGTGGCTATAAAACATTTTGATGGAAAAACTTCTATATATGGGCATAATAGTCAGAACATAGTTAGTGAGGGTGATTTAGTATATAAAGGGCAACCTATTGCTAAGGTAGGTTCAACAGGACGATCAACAGGTAATCATGTTCATTTTGAAGTAACGATAAATGGAGAGTTAAAAAATCCTTTAGATATAACTTCTAAATAAAAATTAAAAAACTATTGAAATTAAAGGCTTATATGATAAAAAATTAAAAGTTTATTATATAAGCTTTTTTATTGTTTGATTTAATAAAGAAAGAATTTTAGTGAATTTATTTTATTCTTGAAATTGGTATTACCAATTATTCAATAAAAATTAAAATAAAAAGGTTTTGAAGGAAATTGTTTGAGTTTTTGAAATATAATGAAAAATTATTAAGTAATTGACTTTATATTTCAAGAGTACTATAATTATTAATTGTTTGATAAGAAAACAGTTAGAAATCTAATTAATGGAAAGAATGGGGTGAACAGTATGGAAAATACAATGGAGGCAATTGCTACCAACAATCTATTGTTTATATTTTCAGTAGTAGTAGTAACAGGTATAGTATTAGGTAAATTAAGTGAAATACTAAAATTACCCGATGTAATTTTATATTTAATAGCAGGAATAATAATAGGACCAGCTGTTTTAAATATAATAAGTATAGAAGCTTTTCCAATAGAAAATAATCTTATACTGACTTTCGGATCGGCATTTATATTATATGAAGGCGGTAGAGAGATAAATTTAAAAGTTTTAAATAAAGTTAAAATTAGTGTAGGTTTACTTGCAACTTTAGGAGTTGTAATATCTACAGTTGTAGTTGGATTTGCAACTAGCAAAATTTTCCCAGTATCAATTATGACAGCTTTACTTATAGGTGCAGTAATAGCATCTACAGATCCAGCAGCACTTATACCAGTATTTAAGCAAGTTGCAATAAAAGATAAAATTAAGCAAACAGTAGTAAGCGAATCAGCATTTAATGATGCAGTAGGAGCAATATTAGTAAGTACTTTATTAGCAGTTATAACATCAGGATCATTTTCACTTGGTGAAAGTGCAAAGGAATTATTAATTTCAGTAGTAGTAGGATTAGCAGTTGGAGTTGTTATAGGTTTATTATTTTCACTTTTAGTGTCAGACAAAAAATGGGGTGTATTCCACTCATATGCACCAATAATTTCTGTTTTAAAGGTTGCATTAGCTTATGAAATAGCTACTAAGTTACATGGAAGTGGATATATGGCTGTATTTATAGCAGGACTTATAGCAGGAAATAGAAAATTATTCGGACTATGGGTACCAGATATTGATTTTCATGCAGAACATTGTTTTAGAGAGAGTGTAGGAGCATTATGTAGAATGGCTATATTTATAGTATTAGGAACTCATGTAGATTTATCTGCACTAGCACAATATTGGTTACCTTCACTATTAGTAGTTTTAGTTTTAATGTTTGTAGCAAGACCATTAGTAGTTTTAATATGTACATTATTTGATAGACAAGCTAAATGGAATTTTAAAGATAAGTTGTTTATGATGTGGGTAAGAGAAACAGGTGTTATACCAGCGGCTCTATCAGGAATAATTGTATCTATGCAACTTCCAGGTTATCAAATAATTTCATCAGTTGTATTTATGACAATTTTAATAACATTAATAGTACAAGCTAGTACTACAAAGATATTAGCTAAAAAATTAGGTTTATTAGAAGATGATAAAAATGAAAATTCAAAAACTGAAAAAGTAGCATAAAAAATAAAGGCTATCTAGGTAAAGTAATATGATTCATATAACTTTCGTTAGATAGTCTTTATTTTTGTGAATAAAAACTATGGAAAAGGAGGAAAAAAAGTAGTTTAATAGAATTTATTTTATATAGAGAAAAATTATAGGAAGATTTGAAATATTCAATAAAATGGAGGTGGATTTATGAAAAAAAGGCTTATAGGAGATGCCTTGGTATATTTTATTGCTCCGGTTGTTCTATTTTCTATATTTAAAGGAGAATCTAAAATATATTCTCTTATGACGACTACTATGATTTTAATTGCATACTCTATGATCATTAAATATAATCAGTTTAGGTTTAATTTTTCAGGTTTATTTTTTTCAATTGGATACACCTTTATGCAATCTTTAAAGATAGGATTAAATGAGCCTTATCATATATATATATATAATATATATTGTTTAATAATTGCTTCTATAGTTATAGTGATATTAAACTTAGTAGATAGAAACATATTTAAACAGATATACATAGATATATTGAAAATCCTTAATTTCAGTCAAATTCAAATCATTAACTCAATCAAAAAAAATAACTTATATAAAGAATTTTATAAGCTTACATCAATTGTAATTATCCATATATTAATATTAATTTTAGTAAAATCTCATTCAGTATTTAGCTTAGGAAAAACAGGATATTTGAATAATTTAAACATTGAAGCTTCAATATGTATTATATTTTTTATAGGAGAAGCTGTGCTAATTTCTAAATTTATAAAGAACACAAAATATATATTAACTAAAAGTAATATAAAAAATATTAAATTTGTTACAAATGAATCAAAGATAATAAATATTAATAAATATAAAAATATTAATAAATAAGGGACTATTTTATAAAGTCCCTATTAATTGTGTAACAAAAGATGCAATTTTATTATAATCTATAGAATTTTTAAAATTAATTATATTGTCTACCATGAAGTTTATTCTATCGTTTAATCTTTTATCAACTAAAGCATCTAATAAGTTTTTTAAGTCATCCTCATCGTTATATACAATGCCGATACCTTTATCTATTATAAATCGGGCATTTTCTATCTCTTGTCCAACTTTAGGAAGCATGACAACTACTGGAATTTCACTTTTTATAGCTTCAAATAAAGTTGCACCACCAGGTTTTGTTATCAATAATGTATGTTCTTTCAATAGACATGGCATATTTGTTACGAATCCTAAAACATTAATGTTTTTAAGAGGTTTTTTTTCTGTTAATTTATCATAAAGTTTTTGATTTTTACCACACACTATAGTGACTTCTAATGCATCTCCATTTAAGTCTAATAAATCATCTATGTAGTAAAAAAAATCATCTTCCATATCAAATAAACCTCTACCACCACCAACTATAAGTAGCTTATGTTTTTGAGATGAATTTTGCTCTGAATTATGCTCAAATTCTTTTTTTACAGGAACCCCAGTTACTTTAACTATATTAGGATTTATGCCTTTTTGAACGTATCTATTTTTTATCTCATGAGAAGCTACAAAATACATATTAGTAGTTGGATAAATCCATTCAAGACTATCTACAACGTCAGTAACTACTGTAATAGTTGGAACCTTAAACTCAGGATTTTTAGTTTTAAAATAATCAACACAAGTGCAAGCCATAGGAAACGTTGAAATTATAAGATCTGGATTAGTTTCCATTATATACTGGGATAATTTTGGAGTATACATTTTATAAGCGATATCATGTCTAGAGTCAAATGATTTTTTTAAATAGTAATAATAATTGTATAGTCCAGGAGTATATTTTGTATTAGCTTCATAAAGTTTAACAAGTGGCTTATTCATTTTTGGAACACTTGCACTTATAAAGTTTTGTATAACAACTTTATACGAAGGCTGTTCTTCAAGTATGTATTCTTTAATAGCATTAGCTGCACTTATATGTCCGGCTCCAAATTGAGCAGTAAGAATCAATATTGTTTTTTTGGTGTTATTCAATATATCACCTCTTTTTTAAAATTTAATTAATGATAGTATTATACATTTATATAAATATTAAATCAATTATATATTATATGTATGGAGGTAATGGATGGAAGGAATTGATACAAAAGAAAAAAGCAATGAATATAAAAATTTTGAATTAATGGATTCATTTAGAATAGTAATATATTCAATTTGTGGTATTTTTATATTTTTTTTGCCGATAAATTTAAAAGGTTCTACAAATACAATTATATATCATTTATACTTTTTTATTCAATCTAGGTATGTAGAATTAATTAAGTTGTATTTATTTATAATGGTATCTATAGGATCTATATTACCTATAATTAAACACAAAGAAAAGGAATATGATGCACTTAGTAATATAATAAAGTGCATAAAACCTATAAGTATATTATTCATACTTATAATTTTTTCTAAAATTGAATTTAGGACATATAATAATAGCAGTTTACTATTTATGAGAGATTTTTTGTTTAAATCAGTGATTATTCTATCAATAAGTTCTTTCTTTTTACCTCTTATAACAGAGTATGGTCTATTAGAAATTTTTGAAGCATATTTTCAAAAATACACTAAAAAAGCTTTTAAACTAAGTGGAAAATGTGTATTAAATGTATTAGTGTATTTATTTGTAGATATATTTAGTGGGATGTTTATGACTAGCCATCTATATAAAAAAGGAAAACTTAGACAAAGTGAAGCGTGCATAATGATTTCTTGTTTTTCTTTTACTAGCATTTTAAATTGTTACTATTTAGCAGATGAATTAAGCTTAAAGTCTGTAGCATTTACTATTTTTATGGTTATAAATTTATCCTTAGTTGTTAACTTTTTAATGTGTAGGATATGGCCTTTAAAAGTTAAGAAAAAATCTTACTTATATAAAAGCTCTTACAAAGAATGTAGTTTTAAAAAGGATAAGTTTAAAAATGCGATAAGGAGACATTTATCTACTAAAAAAAATAATAAGTTAATATTTTACATGTTTGAAAATTTTAAAGAATCATTTAATATAATTATGACAATATTACCCAATTTAGTTATAATTATATTTGTAGGAGAGTATTTAATAAATAATACAGGATTGATTGACACTATAGGTGAAATTACTTATCCAATTATAGAAATGTTTAATTTGCCATCAAAAGTTCAAATAAACGAAGCTTTATGTTTAGGCATGTTTAATGGAGGAAGGTATATAGAACTTATAAATAATGATATAAAAGATATATCTGGTCTTATAATATTTATAATATCTATAGTGCAAACGATATCAATTAGTACTAATATGGTATATGTAGATAGTACTGATATTCCGATTAAAAAAATGGAACTTTTAGTGATTGGAATAGAAAAAATATTAATATCTCTGACAATAATTTATTTATTTTACTATTTAATTATAGGAAACTTATAAAAATAGGGAGGTTTAGGTTATGGAATATAAATCTGAGTTAGTAAAAAAATATTTAACGGAAGTGTTAAATATACCAAGTCCATCTGGTTATACTCAAAATATAATGGAGTATATAACAGGAGTTTTAAAAACTTTAAATGTTGATTATAAAGTAACAAATAAGGGTGCTGTAGTTGCTACAATAAAAGGTGATGATGATGAATATCAAAAGACTTTATCTTGCCATGTAGATACATTAGGGGCAATGGTAAAAGAAGTTAAAGCAAATGGAAGATTGGAATTAACTCAAGTTGGTGGATATATGATGACTTCAGTTGAGGGTGAATGTTGTAAAATACATACAAGAGGTGGAAAGGTTTATGAAGGTACTATTCAAACTATAAAACCATCTGTGCATATACACTCTGACTGTAGAGAACTTCCAAGAGTTCCTGCTAACTATGAAGTTGTTATAGATGAGCAAGTTTGTTCTAAAGAAGATACTAAAGAATTAGGAATAGAAGTAGGAGACTTTATATCTTTTGACCCTAGAGTTAAAATAACTGATTCTGGATTTGTAAAATCTAGACATTTAGACGATAAAGCTTCAGTTGCAGCAACTTTATATGTTATAGAGTATCTAAAGCTTGTTGGAATAAAACCAAAACATACTGTAAACTTTTTCTTCAGTAATTATGAAGAGGTTGGTCATGGATCATCAGCAGCTGTACCAGAAAAAACTAAAGAGTTTATAGCTATTGATATGGGGTGCCCAGGAGATGGTCAAAACTCAACTGAATACGATGTATGTATATGTGCAAAAGATTCAGGAGGACCATATGATTATGAATTAACAAACAGACTTATCCAAATTGCTAAGGATAATAATATAGGATATAAAGTTGATACTTATCCTAATTACGGATCAGATGCAGGAGCTATGTTAAAAGCTGGATATGATGTTAAAACAGCTTTAATAGGTGCTGGAATATTTGCATCTCATGGATATGAAAGAACGAATTTAGAGTCTATTATAGAAACTATAAAATTAGTAACAGAATACGTTAAATAATAAAAGTTAAAAAGTCGTACTATTTGTAAGTCTTGATCAGTATAACTACCTAATTTGCTCCATACAGGTATAAAATCAACCTGTAAATGTCGCTTAAATTAGGTAGTTATACTTGATCTGTGAAAACGAATAGTACGACTTTTTTTAGTGAGAGGGAGTAAGCGGAGGGGAATAAAAAATTTAACAAGGTATTGTGTAGCGCACAGTAGTGTGCTATCATATGATTATGACGATGATTAAACAAGGTACTATATAAAGCACAGTAGTTATTTTTATAGAAAGGATGGAGTAAATGAATACACAATTCAAAAAAGGTGTTTTAGAGATATGTGTTCTAGCTCTTATATCTAAAAAAGATATGTATGGATATGAAATAGTTCAAAACATTTCTAAGGTTATAGAAGTGAATGAAGGAACTATATATCCTTTACTTAGACGTTTGACTAAAGAAGGGTATTTTGAGACATATATATTAGAATCAAATGAAGGGCCAGCTAGAAAGTATTATAAGATAACGGGGTTAGGTAAAGAAAATTTAATAAGTCTTATAGAAGAATGGAAAAACTTTACCAACGCAGTAGATTATCTTATTAATTTAGATTAAGGAGGTATTAAGGTTGAATAAAAGAGAATTTTTAGAAATATTAAAAGACTATTTATCTAATCACTTTTCTGATGATGAGGTTAATGATATATTAAGAGATTATGAAGAATACTTTATAGATGGAGAAATAGAAGGAAAAAGTGATTTACAAATTATAGAATCACTGGGATCACCTAAATCTATAGTTAGAGATTTAGTAGGAGAGATGAAAGAAAGCAAAATTAATAATAGTAACAAAAAATTTGATAAATTTCATGATGGTGTAAACC